>CAZAVR010000037.1:0-15317 GCA_964488435.1 uncultured Cytophagales bacterium
AGTCCAAGAGAGCTGATAGTCAGTGCTTTTAATGAATCTCTGCGTTTCATTGGTCTGTTTTTTTATTGATCGTCCGGGTCAGATGCAATGTACCTGAGAATAGTTATGCCTCTTCATCGACTTTTTCGAGGCAGAAAGCTATTTGGCCGGTTTTGTTTTGTCCCTGACCGGGGTTTGGTTACAACTCTTTCCTTTTTACCTGGTTGACAATATAGTCGGATGTTCTCATGGATAGAGCCAGGATGGTCCACGTAGGGTTTTTGTCTGCCTGCGATACGAAAGAAGCGCCGTCAGCCACGAAGACGTTCTTGGCATCATGCGCCTGGCAGTACTTGTTTACAGCCGAACTTCTGGGGTCATTCCCCATGCGGGCGGTTCCCACCTCGTGAATGATACGTCCGGGAGCGGCCAGTCCATAGTCGTTTTCCGGACCTGGTTTGGTGCCGAGAGCCACACCACCTAAGGCATGGATCAACTCTTCAAAGGTCTCATGCATGTGTTTGGCTTGCTTCCGCTCATGGTCGGACCATTTGTAGTTGAATCGCAATACAGGGATGCCGTATTTGTCGACCACGGTAGGATCGATTTCACAATAGTTGTCGGCCGTGGCGATGGCCTCACCGCGTCCGGCAAATCCTACATTAGCACCAAAGAATCTGCGATAGTCGTCCTTCAGGGAGGCCCCGTAGCCACCGGCGGGTTTCATCTGGCCGTCTCTGCCGGGATATTTTCCATTGCTTGATTCCATCCCAAATCCAAAACCGTAAGAAGGCATGTTCATGCCGCCACCGTATTCGATATGGTAGCCACGCGGGAAATCGAGTTTTTTGTTGTCCAGCCACCAGGGTGTATACACGTGCATACCACCCACGCCATCTTCATTATAGCGCTTGCGGTCCATCAGATGCGGCAAAAATGCGCTTCTGGATGCCCCCGTCGAATCATGAAGGTATTTTCCTACGATGCCGCTTGAGTTGGCAAGTCCGTTCTGGTGTTTAACCGACTTGGAGTTAAGCAGCAGTCTGGATGTTTCACACGCACTGGCAGCGACGATAACAATCTTAGCTTTAACGGTATGTTCCGTGAGTTTTTCTTTATCTACGTAGGAAACCCCGGTAGCGAGTCCTGTTACAGGATCGGTCAGGATTTCTCTCGCCATGGCATTGGTTTTCAGCGTGAGGTTTTTGGTTTTCAATGCAGGAATCACAAGTACAGAAGATGACGAAAAATCGGCGTACGCCTGACATGCCCTGTTGCATTGCTTACAATAAAAACAAACTCCACGCTGGTCATTGATCGGTTTGGTAAGGATAGACAAACGCGACGGAATCACCGGGACGTTTACCTTTTTCCCGGCCTCCTTTATAAGCAACTCGTGAAGCCTGGCTTTGGGAGGGGGCAGGAAAATTCCATCCGGTTCATTCGGAAAGTTTTCTACTGAACCGAACACACCGATGAGCTTATCCACCTCATCGTACCAGGGCTTAATATCGTCATAGGAAATAGGCCAGTCTTCACCCAGCCCATCCATACTTTTTCTTCTGAAATCATTCGGGCCGAAACGGAGAGAAATACGTCCCCAGTGGTTGGTTCTTCCTCCAAGCATCCTGGACCTGAACCAGTCAAACTTTGTTCCGTCTTTGCGGATATATGGTTCTCCGTCAATTTCCCATCCACCCCAGGCAGCATCAAAGTCTCCGAAAGCTCTGGTGGTACTGGCTCCCCTGCGATCCGATTCCCAGGGCCATTTCAGTTGCGTAATATATTGGGGGTCTGCCGGATCAAAATACCCACCGGCTTCTAACATGACAACTTTCGCACCGGCCTTGGTAAGCTCATAGGCGGCCATACCTCCGCCTGCTCCCGAACCTATGATACAAACGTCATACACTACAGGTTGTTCTTTAATCTGAAAATCCATGATAATTGGTTAGAGCATTAATTAAACAATAAGAGAAGAATATTCCGTAAATACTCAATTTAAGGCAAAGTTTTGGGATAATTTAGAAAAGGTAAAAATATGTAAAGTAAGCGGGTTTCGGATATTCCTGTTTTTCATACATTTGCGGATAAAAACGGATTTTGGCGATTATCGGATTAAATATCGGGGAAGCTGCTGATTTTCTGGCGGCAGGGGAACTCGTCGGGATACCTACAGAAACTGTGTACGGGCTGGCGGGGAATGCCCTGGATCCGGACGCTGTTCTGAGAATTTTCCAGACCAAGAACCGCCCTTCATTTGATCCGTTAATTGTGCATATTGCAGATGCCGCTGCGATGCATGATTATGCCCGGGATATTCCGGACGCTGCGGCGAGGCTTGCTGAAGCTTTCTGGCCGGGTCCGCTTACCCTGCTTTTGAATAAAAGGGAAATTGTACCTGACATTGTTACCTCCGGACTGAACACGGTAGCTATCAGAGTGCCGGATCATACCCTCACGCTGTCGTTATTGCAGATCATCCGTTTTCCCCTCGCAGCGCCCAGCGCAAATCCTTTCGGTTATATCAGTCCTACCAGCGCCAGACACGTAAATGACCAGTTGGGGGATAAGATAGGCTATATTCTTGATGGAGGAAGGAGTCATATAGGTATAGAGTCTACCATAGTCGGATTTCAGGATGAGGTGCCCACTGTATACCGTCTGGGCGGACTTTCGGTGGAGGAAATTGAACGCGTTATTGGTAAGGTTCAGCTGTTGTCTCACTCTTCCTCGAATCCACAGGCGCCAGGCATGTTGAAAAGCCATTATGCGCCTTCAAGACCAGTAGTATTGGTAGACAGGAAAGAAGGGAGTGTGTTTCGGGAGGAAAGCCCTGCCGGCTATCTGATGTTTTCGGATTTTTATCCGGGTGTGGATCCATCCTGGCAAAGGATATTGTCGCCGCGTGCAGATACATTTGAGGCCGCCAGGAATCTTTTTACTTATTTAAGAGAGCTGGACACTTTACCGGTCCGGAAAATATTTGCGGAATTAGTGCCTGATAACGGACTTGGCCGGGCTGTGAATGATCGTCTCAGACGGGCAGCAGCTGAAGAATAATTTCAATCAATCTAATTATTTATATATGTCAAGACAGAATATTCTTTCAGGATCACCGTGGGAAGATAAAATGGGATACTGCCGTGCTGTGCGCATCGGTAATATTATTGAAGTGTCGGGTACAGTGGCTATTGTTGACGGGGATACCGTAAAAGCGGATGATGCCTATGCGCAGACCGTGAACATTATTGAGCGGATCGGGAAAGTATTGGAAGAGGCAGGGGCCGGGCTCACGGATGTGGTTCGTACCCGTATTTTTACCACGGATATAAGTCGCTTTGATGACATCGCCCGCGCACATGGGTTGTATTTCGGAGCAAGCAAGCCGACTACTGGTATCTACGAAATCAGCAAACTGGTATCGCCGGATTATCTGGTAGAGATGGAGTTTACGGCTGTTCTTGCCTGAAATAGCCAGGAGTAAAAAAAGAAGCGGGAAGTTCGTGGTGCCCAAACCCCGACTTCCCGTTCTAAATTTAATTACCCCAATACTTACTTAACAATGAAGGGAGTTACGATGGCCAATACCTGCTCTTTAGTGAGTGGCTCATCAAAAGCTTCAGAAGCCGCAGCCGCCGAAATATTCTTCCCGCCGATATTTACAATTTCTACATCACCCTGTTTGGTGATTTCCTCACCGTCGTAAATGGGCTGCACCACAGCGCCAATGCCCGACTCTTTGCCTGTTATCCAGGGTTTTAAGCTTGGAGAATGCCCTGCATTTCGTCTCATGTAGCGTATGTGGGCGGCATGCCTGGCTTCTACGGAGTGTATATTTAATGCTGCTGTGAGCAGATCGCCTCCTTTGACTATTTCTTTCGCCCGTCCTTTGTAAGCTCTGACGCCAGTATCCTCGAACGCCTGAGCAACCGCCAGAAATGTGGCATAGTCAGTGAATACATTCGGAAAAGTGCCTTTTGCAGTAAAGTCGAAGACAGGTTCGGCAACAGCAGTGCCTGAAAGACTCGTGATGGCTCCTTTTAAGACGGCTACGTGCGCTTTTTCGTGAGCACCTATGGTGGCTATGGCATTTCGGGCAGCTTCCGTAGGTATAAGCGTGTTCGCCACTGTTACAGCCTTTGCATAGAATGCGGCTTCAAGGTATTCAAGTGTTAGCGCGTAATTCAATACATCGAGTACGCCTGCATTGGTGCCCTGACCGTAGGCCTGTCGGAACATTCCGCCCATGGCGAGTGGCAGGGTGAGTGCGGTGATCTTTCCTGACGACCTGAGGAAAGAATTAATGGCAGCACGCCTGGTGTCTAGGCGGTCATAGATATCCGGATCTATCTGTGCTATCTGAGCTATGATATTTTGAAAGTTCATGATGTGTTTTTTTTAGGATGGAAGACCTGAGAAATTGATTCTGTTGGTAACGAAGGGAGCTGCAAGTGTAAGTACCTGTGAAGGATTGCGGCTCATATCAAGGCCATTGGCATCTACAACAGTGCTATCGGCAAAGCTTCCGTTAGATATCAGATCCCGTATGTAAGCAGCATGGCGCGCCTCTACCGAAACAATTTTACCGGCAGCGAGCAAATAGTCTGGATTGGTGATTAATTTACCCGCTCCATTGTATGCGGAGACGCCCAGGTCCTCAAATGTTTTGGCGATCTCAAGTACCTTGTCGCGTTTGGAAAAATCGATGGATGAAAAATTAACCGTGAGATTTGCGATGGCGTTTGAACCCAGAGCCATTTTCAGATATTCCCTGTGAGCAATTTCATGATCCCTGATGTCCGCCAGGAGAGAAGATTCGGCTGTGGTGATGTTTGCGTAAGGGCTTGCAAGTACCTGTGTATAGAAGGCCGCTTCAAGCTGTTCCAATGCATAGGCATAATTGAGAATGCCTATGTCGCCGGTACCTAAGTTAACCTCTCCGTCGGGAGTAGGATCATTGTCATTTTTGCAGGCGATGATAACACCTGACACCCCGATAGTGACCAGCCCGGCCCGGTTAAAGAACGATCGTCTCGAAAGCGTCTCTTTTTCCGTTGAAAGTGCCGTGGATTTGTTGAGTTTTTGAATATCATTCATTGCTTTTGTGGGATAAGGTTGAAGAATATTTCCCACATCTACGGATTTTGTTGATTCACGGTTTTCTGAGTTTGATTTTTTTTTCTTTACCTTTATCGGGTGGCATGGACAATTGCGTTTTTTAAAGGAGATTCCGTGCCGGTTTCACTCCATATTTTCTAGAGATGACCTGCCCATGGGTATAAAGGCCAAATATTCTGAAGAAGATCTGATCGCGCTCTTAAGGCAGCGTAAGGAAATCGCCTTCGAATATCTCTATGAAAATTATAGCGGGGCTCTCTACGGTGTCATTTTTCCTATCGTAAAATCAGAAGAACTTTCCGGAGATATCCTGCAGGAAGTTTTTGTGAAAATCTGGCGTCAGATAACCACCTATGAAAGTGAAAAGGGGCGCCTTTTTACATGGATGCTGAATATCGCGAGAAATGCCTCTATTGATTATGTCAGGAGCCGGGATTTTAAGGATTCCCAGAAAAACCATGAGCTCTCGGATTTCGTATATAATTTGCAGTCCGGAGAACCTGCTGCCGAGGAACATATCGGGTTGCAGGGGCTGGTTGCACAGCTGAAAGAGGAGTACAGTATTTTGATTGATTTGGCCTATTTCAAAGGTTATACTCAGGAAGAAATCTCCAGTGAACTAAACCTTCCACTGGGAACGGTGAAAACGTGCTTACGGAAAGCGCTTCTGGATTTACGACGATTGATGATTTATCTTATCATATTGTTATTGTGGACGTAAAGGCATACATAGAGAGCGGGATTATAGAGAGCTATGTGTTCGGGCTGGCTGGTGCAGACGAGCGTGCCCTGCTGGAAAAATATGCCCTTGAGTATCCTGAGGTCGGAGAGGCACTGAATGAGTTCATCGCCGTGTCTGAGGCTTTTGCTATAAAAAATGCCATAGTGCCGCCGGCGCATTTGAAAGACCGTATAAGGGAAAGTCTGGATTTTTCGGATGGTTCTGAACATGTCCGGACAGAAGGTCATGTGCCACCCCTACAGTCGGGAGGAGGCTTTAGTTTGCTGCGTTTTTCTGCTATTGCCGCTAGTCTGCTGCTGGCAGTGAGTATTATTCTTAATTTCTATTTTTTCAAAAAGTCCCAGGAGTTTGAAGAGAGATATCTCGGATTGATGCGCGAGAAAACCACTTTACTGGCCGAAACAAACCTGTTGAATCAACGCCTGGGTACGATGAGCGAGCAGGTGAAACTGATAGGTAATACTTCGGTGAAAGCGGTTTATCTGAGTGGCGTGGAGGGCAAGGAATCTAATAGTGCCACCGTATACTGGAATGCTGAGTCCAAAGAAGTTTTTATTGCGTCAAAAGGGTTGCAGCCTGCAGCAGCGGGTACCCAGTATCAATTGTGGGCACTCGTAGACGGAAAGCCTGTGGATGCCGGAATAATAGATGATTGCGGAACGGCCTTGTGCAAAGTGAAAAATATAGAGCGTGCACAGGCTTTTGCCATCACACTGGAGAAAAAAGGAGGCAGCCCGGTGCCTACACTTACTGCCCTTTATGTGATGGGTAAGGTGTAAATCAGCTTGCTTATATGGTCAAAAGTTGTCAGCCTTGAAATGCTAAGAAACGGCGACTGATTTTATCATACTTATATATTGTTCTACACCTTTCTCAATCTCATCAATATAGATGAATTCGTCAGCGGCGTGCGATCTTTCCGAATGACCCGGTCCCATTTTCAGCGAGGGACAGTCAAGCAAGGCCTGATCTGAGGTAGTCGGGGATCCGTATGTTCTTCGTCCAAGTGCAATGCCTGCTTTTACGATGGGGTGATCTTCAGGAATAGAAGATGGTCGAAGCCTGATTGATCTGGGAGCAACCTCGGATTGTATATGCTGATTTATTATATCGATGATTTCTTCAAGCCCGTATTGGTCTGTCACTCGTACATCCACTGTAAAAGTGCAATTGTCAGGTACTACGTTGTGTTGTGTCCCGGCATTGATAATGGTAACGGAAAGCTTCACCGGTCCCAGCGTTGGAGATATTTTTGGGAACTGATAGTTGCGTATCCATTCTATATCCGTGAGCGCTTTGTAAATAGCATTGTCTCCCTCTTCTCTGGCGGCATGTCCGGATTTTCCGTGTGCAGTACAATCCAACACAAGAAGTCCTTTCTCTGCAATAGCCAGGTGCATTTCAGTGGGTTCTCCCACGATAGCGAACGCGATGGGAGGGAGTTCAGGAACCACGATTTCCAGACCTTCCTTTCCGGATATTTCTTCCTCTGCGGTAGCGGCCATCGCGATATTGTAAGACAGATCTTTACGTTCGTAATAATGACAAAATGCAGCAATAAGAGAAACAAGGCATCCACCCGCGTCGTTGCTTCCCAGTCCGTATAATTTATTGTCCACTCTTAATGGAGTAAAGGGGTCGAGCGTCCATGACTTGTTCGGTCTTACGGTATCATGGTGGGAGTTGAGAAGCATGGTGGGCTTGCCTGGATCGAAATATTTGTTAAATGCCCAGATATTGTTTTTCTTTTTGTGAACCGGTATGCCTTTTTGCCTGAAAAAGTCTTCGATGATTAAGGCTGTCTTTTCTTCCTCCCGACTGAAGGACGGAGTGGCGATAAGCCTCGTGAGCAATTCAATAGCCTGATGTGTAATCGGATTCACTATAAAAAGTATTAAAAACAGATAGTGTTAGTCAAAAGTTTGTTTCAGCAAATTAAAGGAGTTTTTTTGATATAAAACAGAAAGGCCCGCGTCATAGCGGGCCTTTCTGTGACTGTCCTGTTTTATTTACAATCCTGCTTTGAATATTTCGTCCATTTTCTGGCTGATCGTCTGCAGGCGAGCCCGGTCTCCGCCTCGCACTTCAGCTGATGCCCATCCCGAATAGCCGACCTTAACGAGTGCTTTGTTCACTTCCGGCCAGTTGCAGTCGCCTTCAAGTAGTTCGGCGCGGAATCCTTTATACAGACCTTCATCGTTCATTATTTTTCGGCTGTACTCCTTGATGTCCAGTTTCATGATTCGCTTTCCCAGGGCTTCGATCCAGTGTTCCGGCCAGCCATATCTAAGTACGTTTCCGACATCAAAATACCAGCCTAGCAGCGGATGATTGATTTCATCTACAAAACGAGCGGCTTCAAGCGGGCTCAGCAGAAAGTTGTTCCATACGTTTTCAAGCGCGATCTTGACGCCGGTTTTCTCGGCTGTGGGCAACATTTTCCTGATTTCCGTCTGCGCTCTGCTATATGCATCTTTGTAAGACGTACCTTCATTAACGACGCCCGCCACAAGCAATACCGTGGTGCCGCCATATTGTTTCGTGTCCTGAAGGGCCTGCTTCATAGATTCTGTGCAAGCCTCTCTTTTTTTAGGGTCAGGATCCGTAATGGGAGACTTCCAGTGCAATGAGTTAACGGTGCCCGGCAAAAGAAGTCCGGTTTTATCTCTGGCTTCCAACACTTCCTTCATGGGATACGTGCTGGGGGAGTCGAGTTCAACTCCATCGAAACCTACCTCTTTGATCAGCTTGAATTTTTCGAGCAGGGATATATTGTCGGTCACCATCCCGATTTTCAAGCTCTTTTTGATCATGGGAGCTTTCACGAGGGCCTTTTTGTCTACGGAAGGCGCAAGTGTGCTCAGGTCTGTACCGACTACGGCGGCGATCGCAGCACTGTTTTTGATAAAATCTCTTCTTTGCATAAAGTTATGGGGAGTAACAGCCTGTCATAGTGACGGGCCACAACCTGTGAAACATTAAAAAGGGGAGATTCGCTCCCCCCTTCTGTTAACATACAATTTTGATCAGCTAAAAGGCGTATAACCTGGCCGCGCAACCGGTTCCATAGGAACTTTCATGTCCCAGCTGTAGGTGTCAGGTCCAAGTTTTTCGTTAGAATTCAACGCCTCTTCCCAGGTGATTCTCTTACCGGTATAGGCAGACATACGACCCATAATGGCTAAAAGAGAGCTGTGGGACATGTACTCTCCGTCGTTTATAGGCTTGCCATTCCGGATGGACGCAAACAGTTCGTCATGCTCTGTCTGGTACATGTTGTTTTCTTTTCCTTTGTATTCCCAATTCCGGCGACCCGAGATCTTGTGCACTTTCTTAGCACAGTCAACGATAGCCCTTCCCTTGGTTCCAAGACTTTCCACCAGGTAACTGTTGTCGCAGTTGGCCTGCTGGCGGGAGAAATGGAATCCTTTGGCACCATTATCATATTCATAAGTAATGGCAAAGTGGTCATAAATATGTCCGAACAAGGCGTCGGTCCGGACCTGGCGTCCTCCTGTTCCAACTACACTCACCGGAAGTTTGCCACCCATTGCCCACGACATCATATCAATGCTATGAACGGCCTGCTCCACAATGTGATCGCCTGCCAGCCAGGTGTAATACATCCAGTTGCGAAGTTGAAACTCGGCATCTGTCCATCCGTCTTTACGGGGAAATGACCAGAGTGTACCGGTGTTATAGGTGTTGTAAATTGTATTGATGTCTCCAATGGCACCGTCAAGGATTCTTCCGAAAGACTCGCGCTTAGGCTCATGATATCTCCAGCAGAAGCCTGACATCAGGGAGAGGTTTTTTTGTTTGGCAAGTTTGGCTGCTTCCAATACTTTACGTACACCGGGTGCATCTACAGCGATAGGCTTTTCGCAGAATACGTGCTTACCAGCTTCAATAGCAGCAGTAAGGTGAGCTGGACGGAAATGGGGAGGAGTAGCCAAAAGCACTACATCCACACCGGAATCCAGTAATTTCTGAAAGGCGTCAAAGCCCAGGAACTTGCGGCTCGGATCTACCTTGGCTTTGTCTCCGTGAACTTTCTGCAGGTTGGCCAGAGAGGCCTCCATTTTGTCCGGAAATATGTCTGCTACAGCATGTAGGACCACGTTTTTGTCGGCACTCAGCGCCTGACTTGCAGCCCCGGAACCTCTGCCCCCGCACCCAACAAGACCCACTTTTAAAGTCTCACTGTTTACGCCGGCAAAAGACCGGTTGGGAATAATAATGGAGGGGAAAGTACTTCCGGCGATAGCAAGGCCAGCCATTTTCAACACATCTCTACGTGAAGTGCTCATAGTATTAATTAAGAATGAAATGATAAGGAACGATTAAACTTTCCCCCCTGTATTTTCCACGTACACAGAATGGGCCGGTAAAGTTAGTCAACTCAAAAATTTATTTTTCAAGAAAACGATTTTTTTTACCTGATTACTACAATTTTTTTCTTAAAAATAGACTTTTTTCCAGTCAAGTCAAAAGCATTAACAAATATTAAGTAATGGCCGGTGGGGACGATTTCTCCTTGGTCATTCCTGCCATCCCAGGGGATGGAGCCGCTCACGGCGGCGATCTGGTCTTTTACGAGGGTCCTTATGCGCCGGCCGCGGTGGTCAAAAACGGAAATGCTCAGGATTCGCCCATGGGTACCAAAGGAGTAGGTTATACTGGAAAAATCGTCTGAATCGTCTCCATCGGGTGTGATCACTTCCGGAACAAGATGGATAGCATCCACAACGTGTCCGGAGTGGTGCTGGCTATTTTGATAGCCGGGTGTCGCGTAGCCGGTCCCTGAAGAGGCGGAATGCCAGAAACGCTCGGCTGCATTGTTTGTATCCGGGTTGGTTAACTCGAGCGAAACTCCTTTGGGATTGCTTATCAGCACATGATGGAATTTCTCTGTGTAACTGAGTTTGTCTACTTCCAGGCCTTCTCCTGTATGTATGATTGCTCCGCCGGTGGTATTCACAAAGGCAGGAAGAGAAGCCATGCGAATGAACCTTCGTGGCGTTTCTGCCGGATAGTGCTGTCTGAGCAGATCGGGATCCTGGGTAAGTGCTATATAGTCGCCAGGGGATATGAGGACATTATCTGTGGTAATGGTCCTCACTACATTAGGTAAGTCGGCACGAAGGTTAGCGAGCGTGTAATTTTTGAGATTTATGAAGGATTTGCCGCGGTTGTGTATTTCAACAAAATCGATGCCGTCGGGAAGAGGATTAAAAAGGATTTCGCTGATCACAATATCCCCGGGTTGGGCAACTAAACTATTTGCAAGAGGAATGAGCTGTTCCGGTACCTGTTCTCCGTTGCAGCTCCTGAGACCCCTGACGGAAAGGGAGTTTTCTGATCCTGTATTAAACATACCGTCTGCTTCAATGCTAATTTCTGTAAATGAAGGGTTCCGAAGTGTTGTTTTCAGTATGTTTCCATGAGTCAGATGCCAGTCGGCCGAAGCGATGGATGTGCTGTCCAGCTTTCCGCTGAACAAAAGACGGATCTCGTGAGGAGAGGGAAGCTCTACACGTTCGACGTAGCGACGTGATGCTTCAGCGTTGGGGCCGCCCCTCGGATGGGTGTTTGCCCTTCCGGGAGTCCCTCCGTCCGGGTGCTGCGATACTTTCCAGTTCGGCAAGCCGCCGCAAAAGTCTGCGGGATCTACTATTTCGAGTGCATATCCTCCGGCCCGCTTTGACTCTGGCCACCAGGTCAGGGCGTACCTCAGATGAAAAACGACGCTTCCCTCAGGTGATAGTATGCTGAGATCTGCACCGTCATTGGGCAGATTGAAGTTGGCTAACCCTATTACGTTTCCGAAGCGGGAGAAAAGATTCTCGCTGGAGGTATGACATACTATGGCATAGTCGCCGGGCAGGAGGGCGAACTCCGGTAAAAAGGCAGAACGGGACCCGTAAACTAATCGGTACTTTGCCAGGGAAATGGTTTCCGGACCGGCATTGTAAAGTTCCAGGTACTCCGCATCAGGCAGACCGACTACCGGAGACGGATCGGCCATTACTTCACTGATCACCAGGCCGGATCCCGCTTCTGCCCGGACGCAGGCACCCGCAAAGCAGATGGTCAGGCAAAGCGCTTTCGCGAATGTAGATGATGAAAAGTGAGTGTTTGATAGTGTGTGTATGTTTGTGGTCATGATGATTATTCCTTGCCCGCGGGTTCAGCCTCCTTGGCAGCGGGGCGGGGTTTTGCAGGTTTTGGTTTTGCGGGCGGAGCCGCTTTTGTCTGCGGAGCTTTGGCGGCAGGTGTTGGTTTCGGAGGCGCCGGCGCTACTTTTGGCTGAGGGGCCGGGGTTTTGGCAGCATCCGGCTTGGGAGCAGCAGCTTTGGTCACTGCTGTCTTTTTCGAGGCCGGCTTGTTTTTCTGTTTCTTAACCTCTTTTTTCTTGGCTTTTTCTTCGTCTTTCAGGATTCTGGCTACTTTTTTGGCCAGTTTATCTGCGGCTTTCAGTACCGACTTTTTTACTTTCTTAGTTTGTGAAGTAAGCTCGCCGATTTTTTTATCCAGTGTTTCCTGGATTTCTTTGGCCAGCGTTTTTTTAGAAGCTCCCATACATTTTCAAGTGGTTAGTTTTATTTCGAAAAATATACAAATAGGTACGAAAAAAATATAAAAAACAAAATTTCTATGTTAAATTTTTTCGTAATATTATTTTGAGCACAGGGCGAATTGACGAGGAAATTCCGGGATTCAGACAACCGTGTCCGAAGGGCGTGAGAAAGAGGTATTTATGGCGTTTTTTGCAAATTCCCACAACACTATTCCCGCACAAACAGAGACATTGAGCGAATGTTTGGTCCCGAACTGTGGGATCTCCAGCGCATAGTCTGATTCGTTAATTACCTCCTGGCTTACACCTTCCACTTCATTGCCAAAGACAAAAACATAGTTCGAGTTGGCTTCAGGCGTAAAATCCTGAAGCAGGCGGCTGTTTTCGGTTTGTTCGACGGCTACAATCCGGTGGCCTTCTGCTTTCAGCTCCCGGATCAACCCCAGTGCATCGGGTGAGTGTTCCCATGCCACAGACAATTCCGCACCGAGCGCGCTGCGGGTAATCTCACGATGGGGCGGCTGTGGTGTGTAGCCGGTCAGATAGAGTTTCTGAACACGGAAGGCATCGGCTGTACGAAAAAAAGAGCCTACGTTATTGAGACTGCGGATATTTTCAAGGACAATAGAAAAAGGAAATTTTTCGGATGCACGGAATTCGTCAATGGTAAGTCTGTTCAACGCCTCCAGTGATAGTTTTTGCATAAAAAAATTGATAGCAGATTCCCAGCAAATATAAAACGATTCCCGGCGGGGTTCATTTTTTGTGTAAATTTTGTCAATTTTGACCCACCAGCCGGCAAGTGCTCCGGATCCAATTTTAGAGTTTTACATGCCATCGACAAACCACTGATGATGAACATTCTTCAGACGACGAATATAGTTAAGGATTACGCAGGTCACAGGGCGTTGGACGATGTGAGTCTAACTATACCCAAAGGGAGTATTTATGGCCTGCTCGGGCCCAATGGGGCCGGAAAAACTTCATTGATACGCATTATTAACCAAATCACAGCACCGGATTCGGGCCAGGTTTTTTTTGACGGAAATCTGCTGAATGAAAGTCACATACGGCGCATAGGGTATCTTCCGGAAGAAAGGGGACTCTATAAAAAAATGAAAGTCGGTGAGCAGCTGATTTATCTGGCCCGCCTGAAGGGCCTGTCGGAGAGGGAAGCCATGGAAAGGCTTAAGGCATGGTTTGTCAAGTTTGATATCAAAACCTGGTGGAACAAGACGATTGCCGATCTGTCCAAAGGTATGCAGCAGAAGATACAGTTTGTGTCCACCGTTCTTCACGAACCGGATCTGATTATCCTGGATGAACCTTTCTCGGGCTTTGATCCGATCAACGCCAATCTGATACGCGACGAAATTCTGGAGCTGAGAGAAAAAGGCAGTACCATTATTTTTTCAACGCACAGAATGGAAACGGTGGAAGAGCTATGCGATCATATAGCACTGATCAACCGTTCCCGAAAAGTGCTTGACGGCTCCAGGGAAGAGTTAAAGAAGCGCTTTAAAACAAACACGGTTTATTTGGAATACCGGGGAGATCTGATGATGCCTGGTGAGGGTTATGAAGTGGTTTCCGTCAGACCTTTGCAGGACGGATACCATCGGGCGGATATTTTTCTGAAGGAAGACACTACCCCTAATGGCTTGTTGAAATCGCTCCTGGACCACGTTGAAATCCGTGCATACGGCGAAAATATACCCTCAATGAACGATATATTCATCCGTGTGGTCAATGAAGTGCCGGAGTCCTGACGATCAGGTCAGGATGTCATTAAAAAGCTCATCCAGGGTAGCTATGGGCTTTATCCGGATAGCGCCTTCGGCCGGGTTCAGTCCTTTGAAATTATATTTCGAAATGTATATCTTTTCGAATCCGAGTTTTTCTGCTTCCGATATCCGGTTTTCAATTCTTCCGACAGCCCTGACTTCTCCGCCCAACCCTACTTCTGCTGCGAAGCAAACGGAGCCTGGCACGGGAATATCTTCATAAGAAGAAACGAGCGATGCGACCACAGCAAGGTCTATAGCGGGATCGGTCACGGTAAGGCCACCGGCAATATTCAGAAATACGTCCTGCATGCCCAGTTTAAAACCGCCCCGTTTCTCCAGGACGGCCAACAGCATCTGGAGTCTTTTGGCGTCGAATCCTGTGCTGCTTCGCTGTGGTGTACCATAGTTGGTGGGGCTTACCAACGACTGTATTTCAATATTAAGAGGTCTGTTACCCTCGAGCATCGTGCCGATAGTGATACCACTTAGTGGCTCGTCTCTCTGTGAAATAAGGATTTCGGACGGATTCGTTACCTGTCGGAGGCCGGTGCTCTGCATTTCATAAATGCCTAATTCGGAAGTACTTCCAAAACGATTTTTCACGGTTCGGAGAATACGATAGGTAGTGTGGCGATCTCCTTCAAACTGCAATACGGTATCTACCATGTGTTCCAGTACCTTCGGACCGGCGAGTGATCCGTCTTTGGTGATATGGCCAATCAGAAACACCGGCGTGCCTGTTTCTTTCGCAAATTTCATGAGCTCAGCAGTACATTGCCTTACCTGAGAAATACTTCCCGCTGCTGACTCGATCAAAGGTGATTGCATGGTCTGGATCGAATCGACAATCACTACGTGCGGTGTGAAGTCTTCTATATGACGGAAAATACTGTGCGTAGATGTGTCTGTGAGCACATAACAGTTTTTTCCCTGGAAATCCATGCGTGATGCACGCATTTTTATTTGCTGCTCTGACTCTTCACCGGAAATATAAAGTACACGAAGGTTGACAAGCGATAATCCGATCTGAAGCATTAACGTAGACTTGCCGATTCCCGGCTCACCGCCTATAAGAATGAGTGAGCCCTGTACGATTCCCCCGCCCAAA
>CAZAVR010000038.1:0-2927 GCA_964488435.1 uncultured Cytophagales bacterium
TACCGAGGTCAGGAAAATTTTTGCAAGACAGACAATCGACTTTCAGCATCTCTGTCTCCTGAACCCTTATATAGGTACTTATCACGGGCAGATTGTCCTTGATTTCCTCAAAAAATGGGGAGTTGCTGCCCGGGACATTGATTTAATTGCAAGCCATGGGCAGACGGTGTATCATGCACCGGTAGCTCAGCACGGACTTGTTAACTATCCCAACGCAACCCTCCAGATAGGCGACGGAGATCATCTGGCTGCCAAAACCGGTATCATCACCGTAAGTGATTTCAGACAGAAGCATTTGGCGTCGGGAGGCGAGGGTGCTCCTCTTGCGGTGTACGGAGATTATCTGCTTTTTTCTTCAGCTGAGGAAAACAGGATTCTGCTTAATATGGGTGGGATAGCTAATTTCACTTACCTCCCTTCCGGCCGGAATGCGGGCATTGTCTTTTCTACTGATACCGGCCCTGGCAATACCCTGATTGACACTTTCGCAAGAAAATTTTTCGACAGGCCTTTTGACGAGGAAGGTGCTATAGCAGCCCAGGGAACTGTGAATAGTGATTTGCTTTATAATCTGAAGAAGCATCCTTTTTTTGAGGTAGATTTCCCCAAGACGACAGGGCCGGAGGTATTTAACCTGGATTATGTGAGAAATGCGCAGCAGCGAAGCGGAACCACTTCAGTATCCGCGGAAGATCTGATGGCTACCCTTACGGCTTTCAGTGCCGAGACCATCTCAGATGCTATCAAAAGGTCCGACCGGATTGACGAGAGCTTTGTTATCTACATGAGCGGCGGTGGGGCGCATAATCCCGTGCTTATGAATCATATCAGGACTCAGCTTGCCGGTTATTCAATACAATTTACAGAAGACTTAGGTATCCCCGGAGACGCCAAAGAGGCTGTACTTTTTGCTATTCTGGCCAATGAGACCGTAGCCGGCGAGGTCGTGGATTTCGGGAGATTGTCTGGAGTACCCGGTATATTTATGGGTAAGATATCATTCCCGAAATAGAGCAGCACTTTATCAAATTACGCCAATTACCGTTAAGGAATGTATGATATTATCATAACAGGAGGTGGCATCGTAGGCCTTGCTACCGGACTTCAACTTCTTGAACAGCGACCTTCCCTCCGAGTAGTTATTTTGGAGAAGGAAGAGGCTGTGGCCAGGCATCAGACCGGTCACAATAGCGGCGTTATTCATTCCGGATTATATTATAAACCGGGGAGCATGAAGGCTACCAATTGCATCAGAGGCTACCGGATGCTACTCGATTTCTGCGATAGACAAAATATTCCTTACGATCTCTGTGGGAAAATTGTGGTGGCTACCAATCGCGAGCAGGTACAACAGCTGGAAAAATTACACGAGAGGGGATTGCAGAATGGCCTCGTTGAAAACCGGAGGATTAGCTGTGGGGAGATGAGGGAGATAGAGCCTCATGTGCATGGTCTGGAGGGGATTTGGGTACCCTACACAGGGATTATCGATTACGTAGCTTTGGCAAGGGAATATGAGTCCCTGTTTAGAGAGAAGGGAGGGACGGTGTGTTTCGGAGAAAAAGTGAAGAAGGTGACCGGGAAAACGAATGGAGTGGAAGTAGTCACAGAGAAACAAAATATCTTTCAGGGCAAGCTCCTGGTCAATTGCGCGGGTCTCTACTCCGATACCGTGGCCAGATTAACCGGAGAAGGAGCACAGGATTTACAGATCGTACCTTTCAGGGGCGAATACTATCAGTTGCGGAAGGAGCGGGAATTCCTTGTTAAAAATCTCATATACCCTGTTCCGGATCCTAATTTCCCTTTCCTGGGGGTCCATTTTACGAGGATGATCGGAGGAGGAGTGGAGGCGGGGCCTAACGCAGTGCTTGCATTTGGAAGGGAGGCCTACAGGCGATCGGATATACATTTTGCTGAGTTTCTGGAAACCTTAAAATGGCCGGGATTCAGAAGAGTAGCTGCTAAATATTGGAAAACCGGGCTCGGTGAGATGTATCGGTCCTATTCAAAGGCTGCCTTTACCAGGGCACTAAAAGAACTCATTCCTGAGATCGAAAGTGCGGATCTTGTCCCAGGAGGCGCCGGTGTGCGTGCACAGGCCTGTAGTCGTGACGGAGGGTTACTGGACGATTTTGCTATTCTGGAAAATGCCCATGCTGTAAATGTCTGCAATGCGCCTTCCCCGGCAGCTACCTCATCGCTTTCTATAGGTATGACCGTTGCTGAGCGGGTACTTTCCAGGTTCTGACAGATTTTCAATTCTTCATTTCAGGGGCAGCCCTGCTTTTCGCGCAGCCCCGTTTCATTCGGGCATTGATCCAGGTGGTCTGGTATACCGTCGTTATCGCGATCCGGGCAACCCCTGTTTTTGCCGGTGCCTGGCTCATTGGGGCAACGGTCAACGTAGTCCGGTACGCCATCGCCATCCGTATCCGGGCAGCCGCGAAACTTTGCAGGGCCAGGCACATCGGGGCATCGGTCCAGATCATCCGGAATCCCGTCTCCATCGCGATCTTTTGGTTTCTTAAGAAACCTATGGGTTAAGCCCACTGTGAAAGCGCTGAAGACGTCATTGGGCGTGTTGCTATAGCTTAAAGATTCTTCCGGATTCATTAATGAAGTGCCGGATGTGGCATCTACTTTATCGCTTCTGACAAAGTAGAACCTGTAGTCAAGACCTACCCGCCAGGATCGTGAAATGTGGTAGTCGAGAGCAATGCCGAGAGGAACGGCTCTCTCACGCGTTTTTTTAATAACCTTTGTATTTTTGGGATTCCCGAATTTCTGGAAGACCGGATTTCTCCGGCTTAACTCACTGTTGGTAAACCGGAGTTTTTCGTGGGTTGTCAGGTCGTATGCATTTGCATTGAAAATCATCAGCCCCAAACCGGTATAAGTGGAAAAATGAAACTTTTTATCGTGAT
>CAZAVR010000038.1:2937-15157 GCA_964488435.1 uncultured Cytophagales bacterium
GATTGAAGGCTTCAGTAAAGTCAAATCGTCCAAGGAGCTCCACTGTGGTAAAGCCGGCTTTGAAATAAGATTTATAAATGCCAGAGTTTTGCCCGTTCAGGTTGCCCGTATTTACATTGAGGCCCGCCGAAAAAGGTCCAAGAATTTCGCTTCGGATACCCAGGCCGCCTGCAGTGCCGAAGGATTTTTGGTTAAGCTCTCCGTAAAATTGAGTAAATCCACCTCTGCCAGTAACAGAATAGGGAGATAGTACCATTCTTGTTTTGGGGAGAGTAGCAGAAGTATTTCCGGATGAATTGCTTTGCGCAATGGTAAGTCTGGAAAGCGCCAGAAAAACTACGCAGAAAAAAAAGACACGCATAATATCATCCGTTTAATGCTGAACTTTTTCTTTAACAAATTTAAAATTCTTTTGCGTAACCCCATGATTAATGCAGAAAAATTGAAGACTGGTAACTCAATACCTGTTAGATTTGTGCATAACAACAGCATGCGTATTTATGAGCAGCATAATACCTTACAAAGAGAAAGAGGGCACCAAGCGGGAGCAGGTGGAGGCAATGTTTGATAATATTTCTGGAAAGTACGATTTTCTGAATCATTTTTTAAGCGCCGGTGTGGACGTTTATTGGCGTAAAAAAGCGGTGAGAATGCTGAAGAGAACAAAGCCCGGTCTTATATTGGATATTGCCACTGGTACGGGAGATTTTGCGATTGAAGCCATGAAGCTGAAGCCACGAAAGATTATCGGCGTGGATATTTCCGAGGGCATGCTGAACGTCGGAAGGGAAAAAATAAAGCGGAGAGGTATGGACCAAACGATTGAAATGCTCAGGGCTGACTCAGAAAGCCTTCCTTTTGAAGACAATTATTTCGATGCTGTGATCGTTTCATTTGGTGTGAGGAATTTTGAAAATCTGTCAGCAGGCCTGACGGAGATGAACCGGGTGTTAAAAAATGAGGGTACTTGTCTGATTATCGAATTTTCGAAGCCTAAAGTGTTTCCTTTCAAACAGTTATATAGTTTGTATTTTACTTATGTGTTGCCGCTTATCGGAAAGTTTGTCTCCAAAGATAAGTCAGCCTATACTTACCTGCCTGAATCAGTACGACAGTTTCCGGACGGGCAGGATTTTTTAGGTATATTACATTCAGCCGGATATAAAAATACGAAATGCATTCCACTTACCTTCGGGATCTGTTCCATTTACCTGGCTCAAAAATAGCTCAGGCTTTCTTCTTTTTCTTTGTAATTACTCAGGATAATCTTTGGGCTCAGGGCGTCGGGTACATACGCCGGCACCAGGAGTTTTATGACGACAAACCCATTCACTATGGGTTTCTGGTGGGCATGCCGGTGACCAGGTTTTCTATCAGGCACAACCAGGAGGTTATGTCGGCTGACTCTATCCAGAGGATCTTTTCTCCGAATGTTGCCAACATAAGGATGGGTTTCTCTATCAACGGCTTTCTGAGCGACCGCTTTGATGTAAGAACCACGCCCTCGGTTTCGCTTTATACCAGAAAATTGACCTATCAGATGGATCCAGCAAATCGTGACCTGAAAAGGGAGTCGACATGGATTGAAGTACCTTTGTTATTAAAGTATAAATCCCAGCGAAGGGTCAATACCCGCATGTATCTGCTTGCGGGCTTTACCTTTGGCCTGGAAACGAATATAAAGCAAAAAAGGAACCGGAATTTCGATCAGCTGGATACGCGAAACAAAGACTTTAGTCTGGATTATGGAATAGGTCTGGAGCAATTTTTAGAGTTTTCGAAGTTTACACCTGAGCTTCGTTTTTCACACGGATTGGTCAATATGCTTTCACCTGATTCAGGTCATCCGGCTATGGAAAGATTAAGGACACATACCGTTACCTTGTATCTCCATTTTGAATAATATACGGATTGAAGCGAATGTACGCTCAGGCTGTATCCGGTTTGATGAGGACAATTCTTGCCGGGTTTCCCTTTACTATAGCGCCGTCTGGTACAGACTGCGTGATCACGCACCCCGCTGTAATGAGGCAGTTTTTTCCGATGATTATATTGGGAACAATTACACTTCCGGCTCCTATTAGTGTATTGTCTCCAACCACAACCTGCCCGCAAAGCACAGCGCCCGGAGCAATGTGGACAAAGTCTCCGATGGCACAGTCGTGGTCTATGGATGCCCTTGTATTGATAATCACATGTTTTCCAACGATGGTTCCGGCCTGGATAACAGCTCCGTGCATAACGACCGTTCCGGTTTCCAAAGTTGCAGTGAGATCTGTGATCGCAGAAGGATGAACAACACACCCAAAGCGATGACTTACTGTTTCTGCTATCTTTTTGCGGATGGTATTGTCTCCGATGGCGATGATTACGTTGTCTTCAGGAAATAGTGAGGGGAGGTAGTGGGAGCTAACCGGTATGCCATATATATCAGTGATTGCCGGATTATGATCGAAAACAAGCTTCGGCGTGATTCCATTTGCCTTTAGAATGGAAATGATTACTCTGGCATGACCGCCGGCGCCGAAGAGAAGCATATCAGTTCACTTGGTTTCAGTTGAGGGTGAATTACCTTTAAATTTTTCCATTGTAGCTGTACCTCCTGCGTAGATGCCCTCCCTTTTTATCACTTTAAGCAAGGTAAGCATTAAAATCCGGAGATCAAGCCCAAATGAGTAATGATCCACGTACCACAGGTCGAATTCAAATTTCTGCTCCCATGTCAGCAGATTTCTGCCGTTGACTTGTGCCCATCCGGTAATGCCAGGTCTGATTTGATGCCGTCTACGCTGTTTGTCACTGTAAAGGGGAAGGTATTCGATGAGTAAGGGGCGGGGGCCTACCAGGCTCATATCACCTTTAAGGACGTTCCAGAGCTGGGGGAGTTCGTCAAGTGAAGTACTTCTTATCCACCTCCCCAGGAAGGTGAGTCTTTTTTCGTCCGGCAGCAATTTTCCTTGATCATCAATTGCATCGCTCATCGTTTTGAATTTGAGGAAGGGGAAGATTTTTTCGTGTTTGCCGGGCCGTAACTGTCTGAAAACCGGACTTCGCCGTGCTGTAAAACTTATAATAAGGATAAGGATAAAAAAAAGCGGCAGCAGTACAATCAATGCTGCTGACGCTATAAGGATGTCGATCAGGCGCTTACCAAAAACGCGATACATACTATTTCAATTTTTCCTGACTAGTCTTTCTGAGTTCCGCTCCGTTTTGTGAAGAAATAGATCGGAATACCAAGTGCAATGATAAGCAGCCCCATTCCTGCGTTTTCCCGGGTTTTTTCATCTACCAGTAAAATAAAGCAGATGGCCAGAGAAGCTAAAATGTACAAAGCTGGAACCAGAGGATAACCGAAGGCTTTGTATGGGCGTTCTGTATCCGGTTCCTTTTTTCTTAAACGGAAAATTCCCAGAATAGTGATCATGTAGAATACGAGAGAACCAAAAATACAATAGTCCAGTAAAGCTCCGTAGGTTCCTGTCAGGCAAAGCAGACTTGCCCAGATACATTGCAGCCAGAGTGCTTTGGCAGGAACTGCGTTTTTGTTAAGCTCCTTTGCTTGTTTAAAGAACAAGCCTTCTTTTGCCATTGCGTAGTACAGCCGTGCTCCCGCCAGAATAAGTCCGTTATTACATCCGAAAGTGGAGATCATGATCAGCCCGGCCATCATAAACACAGCCACATCACCAAAAATCATCTCGGTGGCAGCTGTACCTACGCGGTCGTATGATGCGAACTGAATCCCCCGCCCTATCACGTCTGTTGCTGCCTGATTTCCCTGTAAAGGAAGTAATGAAAGGTATGAAATATTGGCGAGCAGATAGATGATCGTGACGATAGAAGTGCCGAGCAGCAGACTCAGCGGAACGTTTCGTTTCGGATTCTTTATCTCACCTGCGATAAAGGTTACGTTGTTCCAGGCGTCTGAAGAAAAGATGGAACCAATAAGAGAAACTCCAACGGCCATCAGAAGTGCAACCCCTGAGATAGGTAAAAGGCTTCCGTCAGGATTGATTTTTACTGCGTCCCATGCATTGGTAAAATTCTGTTGGAGGTATCCTGTCTTAGATCCGACGATCAATCCCAATATGATGATTATTGATAAAGCAATGAGTTTTGTAGACGTAAATATATTCTGAATAACCTTCCCCAGCTGTACACCTCTGCTGTTGACATAGGTGAGCAGGACGATACTGGATATCGCATAAACGGCAGAGGCCTTAACGTCGAATCTGCCGATGGAAAAGAGAATGTTTTCAGGATTCAGTGAAGGAATAAAAACAGCTGAAAACTTAGTGAAAGCAATGGCAACGGCAGCGATCGTTCCGGTTTGAATAACCGTGAATACCGTCCACCCGTATACAAATCCTAACAGAGAATTCCATGCCCGCTGTATGTAAACGAATTGCCCGCCGGCCTTAGGCATCATGCTGGCGAGTTCGCCGTAACTCAGTGCAGCAATAATGGTCATTATACCCGCAAATACCCAGGCAAAAATAAGCCATCCTGCGGATCCCAGCGTCCTTGACATATCCGCTGAAACAATAAAAATTCCCGAACCGATCATGGATCCGGAAACAATAAGGGTAGAATCTAAAAGGCCCAGCGACCGCTTAAATTCAGTAGATTCTTGACTCATTTTGTGCACAGGGTTTTGAATAGGAGATGTGAAAGTAGAAAAAAAAGATTTAATCGATACATGTATGATTTCGGAAAAATGTACGAAACCTAAGAGGAAAGCATTTGATGTGACAGTTATACTATGTTACCGACGTTCAGAGATGTTTTGCAGATAGGCGACCTTTTCCGGCTTCTTTCCAACTGGTCCGGTCGGTGCGTTTGTTATATTTCCTGTTGTACCAAATCAGGAATCCTGTGACGGGAAGCGTAGCGCAGATCAGTGAGACAATAAATGCAATTATTTTTCCCGTCATGCCAAAGGCGGAGCCGACATGGAGGTCATAGTTCATCAAGCCGATTTTCTCGCCACCGGACAGGTCTTCCAATTTTTTCGATGAGATGATTTTTCCGTCAGCATGGAATTTGCGTTGAATGCGTTTGAAACGGGCATTTTTGTCGAGGTATGCAGAGGTCTCTACCGAAGCTCTGGCGCCTGAGGGCAAATTGATCATGTAGCCGACGGCACCGGGGCTTTCAGACTTCAACTGATGGAAGATGGTATCAATTGCGATCTCCTTGAAATCCTCTGATGGTTTCTTGTCTTTTTGTTCAATGACCGGTCCACCGTTTGCCACGAACCTGACCGCGTTTTCAAACCATTCGAATGACCAGAAAAGGCCTGTGAGCGCAATCAGCAAAAGCCAGAAAGAGGCGTAAAATCCAAAAGTGTTGTGCAAATCGTAATTTAATCTTTTTGGAGAAGCACTCCAGGAGACGCCAAGCCGGCTTTTCAACAGGTGAAGGCGCCATTTCTTTGGCCACCAAAGCACAATCCCGCTTATCAGCGAAATGACAAAAATAAGCACTGCACAGCCTACTATGGGCCTCCCTACTTTTCTGCCTAAGAACAGATTGGTATGGAGGCTGTAAATAAGTTGAAAAAATTCACTTTTTGTATTTTCTATTTTCAAGACCTCGCCGGTGTAAGGATTAACGTAGGCCTTTTTGAAATAAATATAGTAGTTCCAGTGGCCGAAGGCTTCGGGATCTGTTTTTGAACTGCGGAAGATATAGGAACGGCTTGGGTTTTCTGATATCTCGATCCTGACGATCGGGTACTTTTCTCCTATGGCCTGCTGAGCTCTCGCTAGGCTAAAGGCCAGCGGAGCAGGCTTTTCGTTTTCAGACGTAACAAAGAAGTGTTTCCTGTAAAAGTACGCTTTCATTTCGTCTGTGAAAACGTATAGGCAACCGGTTATGCCGAGAATGAACACTATCAGCCCGGAGGTAAGTCCGAGCCAAAGGTGCACCTTCCCGGCAATACGGCGAAAGGAATAGGGTTTGTTAGCCAATTTTTAGAATTTGTAGTGAAGTGCCACCAGGAAGTTTGCCGGCTTTTGAGGGTTTCCTGTCGTGTCCCAGTAAAGCTGGTTCAGCAGGTTGTTTCCTTTAAGCGTTACACGGTAGTTTCCGCTTTCATAAAATACGGAGCTGTTTAATAATGTGTAAGACGGAAGTATGAAAGTGTTGTTACTGTCATAATACGAATCAGCAGCATAATTACCGCCAATGCCGAATCCAAGGCCATTGACGGCTGCATAACTCACCCATAGATTGGCAAGATTTTGCGGAGTGGCCGTTGCCAGTTTCCCTTCAACATTGGCTGCTGCCCTTGTGAATCTGTTATCGTTATAACCATATCCGGCCAGGATGTTAAGGCCTTTCATAGGGTTAAAGGCAAGATCGACTTCAAAGCCCTTGCTTAACTGTGTTCCGTCCTGCACGGTAAATGTCATGTTGTCACGGATTTCCGGTCGTGTGGCATTGGTTACCAGGATGTTGTAATAGTTTATAGTCGCGTTTAACTTTCCTGACATCAGATCGGTTTTGATTCCTACTTCCCATTGGTTGGCAAATTGCGGCCTGAATATTGAGGTGTTCCCGTCTGGCTGGACAATTGGTGCCACATTTCTGAAACCGTTCATATAGTTGGCAAATATGGACATGCGCTCTTTAAGTGGCTGGTAAATAATGCCCAATTTTGGAGACACGGCCGTTTGTGCAAAATTTTCAGAAGCTTTGCCGGTTGCGATATTATAGTTTCCTTCATTGATGTAGCGGTCGAGGCGAAGGCTAAGCATCGCCATAAATGTATCGGTAAAGTTGATAACATCAGAAGCATAGACACTGTACATATTGGTAAGTGTCCGGACTGAGCTCCATCTTCGGGCTGCCGACCAGTTATCGAGCCCTCTCCTGTCTATGTGAGCTACCGGTTTGTTAATGTTCACGGTATCGTATACTGCACTCGCTGACGAGGTTCTGTATTGGTAGTAACCGGTGTAGTTGATTCCCACCACCAACCTGTTTCGTAAAGAGCCGATCTTAAAATCGCCGGTGAAATTTTGCTGTATCTGGGTAGTTGCAGAGCGGTCAGGACTGAACACGCTGAATGCGCGGGTGATCGTAGAATCTGAGATCCAGGCGAGAGAGCTGGAATGGTGAAGGGCATAAGCTCCCTCCGACCACGCATATGCTGTTTGCGAAGTCCATGAATCCGAAATCCGGTATTCCGCCTGTGTAAAAACGTTCACGTAGCTGGTTTTATTGGCTATCCCATTTCCTAAGAGGGACCGACGGTATCCCCAATCCAGGTCCTTAAAGTTTTTTGAGGTGACTTTTGATCC
Source organism: uncultured Cytophagales bacterium (assembly GCA_964488435.1). Taxonomy (GTDB): domain Bacteria; phylum Bacteroidota; class Bacteroidia; order Cytophagales; family Spirosomataceae; genus JBEBSO01. The sequence goes on from CAZAVR010000038.1 coordinate 10,248, forward strand.
GAAAGTGAGGGTATAGGGCGAGCGTGTCTGGCGTCCTATGAATTCTGTCTCGAGTGTGATTTTCAGGCGTGGATTCACCTGATAGGTGAGGACGGGCGCCACAATATAGCTTTTGTCAAAACCCTGATCCTGAAAGGAATTTTCGGTATGGGCGGCGGCGTTGATCCTCGCGTAAATGCCTTTGTCGGCAAGAACCGCGGTATTAACATCTGCCGTGATCCGGTTCAGTCCCCAGCTTCCGCTAGACAAGGATAACTCGGCGCGGGGCTGACTGTGCGGTTTTTTTGTGATATAGTTAATGAGTCCTCCGTAAGTGGTGCTCAGTGAACCAAACAGTGTTCCTGAAGGCCCTTTGATGGCTTCTATCCTTTCAATTGTTACCGGATCCCTGGGGCCTATTCCGATCATGTCCATACCGTTTTTCACCCGTCCGTTTGTGAGAAACCCGCGCATGACAATCCCTGTAGCTCCTCCGGAATATTTCATTGTCATTACGCCCGGGATATTCCTGTGTGCGTCTTCGTAGTCGGTCAACGCCTGTTCCCGGATCAATTCACTGTTTACCACACTATATACCTGTGGATTCTCCAGATAATCGAGGGGCAGCTTTGCTACAAAGACAGATTCTTTATTTGCGAATTTGTTGATTCTCCGGCCTTTGACGATGATTTCTTCAATGGTTCGCGCATCCTCGCTCAGTGTGAACGAGACCTCTGTGATTTTTCCTGCCGTTATGTTTACCTGTTGGTTTTGCGTTTTCAATCCGATGTAACTGGCGGAGAGGGTATAGGCCCCTTCTTCCAGATTGTTGATCGAGAACCGGCCTTCACTATCTGATACGCTGTTTCGCAGACCTTTAATGACGACGTTTACATACGCGACCGGATTTCCATCACTAGCCCTCACGTAGCCTGATATACTTCCTTTGCCGGCTGAGGGCTGTATCCTGATCTGCCGACCCTCAACCTTTGCGCCACGTGCAGCATCTCCAAGGATTTCCTGAAGCACACGCGATACAGTGGCATTCTCGTAATTGACGTTTACGGTGCGATCTGTGTTAATAAGATTGGAGCTGTAACTGAATTCGTAACCTGTTTCCTTTTCAATGGCTTCAAGCGCGGAGGCGATGTTGACTTTTCCCAGATTCAGGCTAATACGCTTCTGGAGTATGTCGTGTTGCGCGCTCGCATTTGACCACGCAGTAATGAGGAAGACAAGAAAAAGAGGAAAGCATTTCGGTAAGAATTTACCGGAGCACACAGGTAATAGGAAAGATTTCATATTTTTGACTACTTGTAATTTGATTTTTTTGAATGGATTGTCAAATGCAAATGCCCGGTGACAGAGTTTGGCGACGAAGCACCGGGTTTTTTATGGGCGTTTAGCGGAGTCAGGCGGAATTTATTGGTTTCATTTTTGAAAGAATTTTAATAGATATTGACGTGTTTGTTTTCAATACGATAGCGGATGTTCAGTAGGTATGCCAGCTCTTCCATGATTTTTTCCAGCGGCATTTCTTTGAAAGTCGCTTTTATCCTGATTCGGCCGGTATGGGTGCTTGTGATTTTTATGTCAATGTCATAGTGACGTTCCAGTATAAGAACTGCCTGACTGAGAGGGATGTCGTCAAAGCGAAGAGTGTTTTCCCGCCAGGCACTGAAGTCTGTGGCACGGACATTATCCTTTTTTAACTGTCCTTGTAATAGTTTTCCATGTTCATCGGCTCCTAAAAGTATCCGTGTCGATGGTGTAGCCAGACTGGAGAAAGCAACAAGCCCTTCTTCGACGGTGACCGACCCAATCTCTTCGTTTTTGTAATCACGAAGATTAAATCTCGTACCAAGTACCCTGGTTTGCGTCCTTTTTGTTTCCACAACAAACGGTTTTTTTTGATCTTTTGAGACGGAGAAGAAGGCCTCTCCTCCCAGTACAACACGGCGGACGGTATCTTTGAAGCGGACCGGGAAGCTGAGCGAACTCCCTGAATTTAATTGTACTTTGGTCCCGTCGGAGAGAATGATCGTTCGCTTTTGTCCGTTAGGAACCTCGATGTGCCTGTAGACGATTTCGTTTTTCCTGAAACTGGCAGGTCTTATGTAAATCCACAGCACAACCACCGCAAGAGAGGCAGCGATCATTCCATAGGTAACCCGGGATGCCGTCCATAAACGCTTTTTACCTTTTGGCCCAGACTTTCCAATAGGAGTTTGTAATCCTGCTTGTCTGGTGATGGAGCTCCACAACTCTTCTCTGATCATTTCCGGAGAGACATCGTGTCCCGCCGGGTATTTTTCGTCTGGTTGCCCGGCTTCCATCCAGATTTTTACCATCCTGATTTCTTCATCGGTGCATTTTCCGATCCAGTACCGCCGAAGTATATCGGGATCAATATCCATGGATTTTCTTTTTTTGAACAAACAGTTCCACAAAGGATCAATTACCCTTAGTGTTAACTAAAAAAAAAGAAAAGATCTGTAGAGGGGCGAATTACCTTACTTCCAGAGAACGTATGCCGGCAGAGAGAAATTTGAGTGCTTTGGTAAGATGTGCTTCCACAGTTTTCTCTGCAATAGATAGCGTTGAGGCTATTTCCGAAATGGATAGTCCTTCATTCCTGCTCAGTTGATACACGTCGCGGCATCTTTCAGGAAGCTTTAAAAGAAGCAAGTCCAGCTGCGCTTTTAGATCATGATAATAGATGGACTCTTCTGTGTTATTGGTGCGATCATGAAACGTTTGGCGTACAGAGAGCAGTTTGTTTTCCCGGTAAGACTCCTCCCTGAAGTATTTGGCAATTTTGAGCCGAACGGCGCTGAACAGATAGTGTCCGATATTTACCTGAATATCCAGCTGATCCCGCCTGTCCCATAAAGACATAAATACGTCCTGAACTATTTCCCTTGAATACTCGGTGTCAACTATATGACGTCGGCAAAAACCAAACAGATCTTCCCAATAGCGATTAAATAGCGCTTCAAACATTTGTTCGTCCAGCCATGTGCTATTTTTTTTGTCCTGGAAGTACAGTCGATTTGGCTTCATTCTGTATCGTGTCCCTAGTTGGATACAAAGCTAAATCATTGTGTGGATTTATTCTAAATAAAAAAATATTTCCTGTCGTAAGTATGCTTAAAGGGGGGAGGGGTATAGTTAAAATTTCTAAAAAAAAGTAAAATAGGAAAAAGCGACTGACATAGGGCTGTCATTAGCGGCGCTTAGTTTTGCTCATGAATCTTATTTAAATATCAAACAACAACAATGGAAACTACAGAACAATTGATCAGCCCGGAAAAACTATTAGCCCAGTGGCAGGGACACAGAGCGTTGACGCGCCGTGTAATCGTTGCCTTTCCCGAGAAGGAATTCTTTGAATTCTCCATAGGAGGTATGCGTACTTTCTCACAACTGGTGTCGGAGATGCTGGCTATCGGAGCGCCCGCCATGAAGGAGATGGTGGAACGCGTCGCCAATCCATATAATGAGGAAATAGGTCCTTTTAAGAGTAAAGAAGAGGTGCTGGAAAGGTGGGATCAGTCAACAGAGGAAATTAATGCCTATTGGGCTGCCCTCAAACCAGACGATTTTCACGAAGTTTTCGCTCTGTTCGGAGCTTATGAAAATACAATTCTGGATAATATACAGTACTTCATTGACAACGAAATCCATCATCGCGGACAGGGGTACGTATATTTGAGAGCCCTTGGGATAGAGCCGCCGGCATTTTGGGACAGGTGATCAGGCTTGAGGAAAGGACAAGGCCCGGATGTCAGCGATAGGTTGACATCCGGGCCTTGTCATGAATACAGGAATGCGTGTCAGAACCTGAACTGAAGTCTGGAAGTAAAGACGTTGTCTTTCACGTCGTGGGTGTAAATGCCCAGTGAAGTTTTCTCGTTCTGGACGATATCATACCAGAGTAAAAGCCGGAGATTGTCGTTAATGTAATAATTGTAACCTAGTCCCAGCGTTTTGTAGGTGATGTCGGCGCCTGAAAAACGTTCATCAATTGAGGTTCCGGACACGAGTGTATTGGGGTCGTACCAATCATATTTTACGCCCAATTGGTGCTTGGGACTAAACAGGTCCTGCAGCAGGTAAAAATAGGCACCGTTAAAAGGACGTATAAAAAGTGGAGCGGGACCTCCGCCCTGAACAGGAATGACAGCAGGGCTTTCCGACGAGCTGATCGTCCCGGTTTGTGTTCCTGTGATATATTCTGCCCTTAGTTCGGTATTGCCCTTTCTATTGGGTATGACAAGCTGTAGATCCGCTCCATAGTAATGCCGCGGGGCTATTTTGCCCTGGTTCGAAAAAGAATTGGATACGGTATAGCCATTTTTCCCCATGGTATGAATTTCGTTGGTAAATTGCTGCATGCCTCCGTACAGGACTGAGCTGCTTGCAGAAAGTTCCATTCCTGCGCCTACCTTTATTTTGTTGAAGGATACCCTGCCTATCAGGTCTTTGTGACTATCGAAGTCGTTGATTGTATTGGTGACACCCTGCCCGTTGAAGACCCCGAGATCCATTTTAAGGAAGTGCAGCGGATGATCCTTTTTTTGCGGTTGAAATGTGACCATAGCGCCGATGTCCCGCTCGATCTTCATCAGTATTTGTGACATTCTTCCACGTTCCGGCGATTCCCGGTCCGCCGAACCCAGATTTACTTCATAGCCGAAGGGTCTGGGGAAAATACCTGCGGTGAAATTGAAAAGGCTCCACTTGTTTTCATACACACGGCCGAAGAAGTCACGGGTGAAGAATCCCCGCTCCGTGCCGTCAAACTGGAATACGAAAAGTATAGAGGGAAGCCCCTCAGCATTGTCATGAGAATAATCCATACGGAAACGTCCCCGTCTCATGCTGAACCTGTTGTTTACTTCGGCAGGAAAATCGCCGCATATGTAGCT
>CAZAVR010000039.1:0-15154 GCA_964488435.1 uncultured Cytophagales bacterium
GGCTAATCTGGCCATGCTTGAGGAAGACATAGCCGGGGGGCTAGCGGGTGACGAAGAGCTGATCGTCTTGCCTGAAATGTTCAATACCGGCTTTTCCATGCTCGCCTCCTCAATAGCCGAGGTGCCGGATTTTACTACTACGCGGTGGATGAAGCAGATAGCGGCCCGGTATGGCGCTCTGGTTATGGGTAGTATGGCGATCAGGGACAAGGATACTTACTACAACAGGCTCCTGTGCGTTTATCCGGATGGTTCCATCAGGTCATACGACAAGAGGCACCTCTTCAGAATGGGAGACGAGCATCTTGCCTACTCTCCGGGGAAATCCGCGGGTTACGTGGAGTGGAAGGGTTGGAAAATACGTCCGCTTGTATGCTATGACTTGCGATTTCCGGTATGGAGCCGGAACCGTAAGAGCGATCCTTATGATTTGCTGGTGTATGTTGCCAATTGGCCCGCTGTGCGAAGTCATGCCTGGAATACCCTTTTGCCGGCCAGGGCCATAGAGAATCAATGCTATGTCATTGGGGTGAACCGCACAGGTACCGATGGCAATGGCATTATCTATCAGGGAGAATCGGTCGCGCTCGGTTTTCGGGGAGAGCTTATCCGCAAAGCAGGAGCACAACCGGAGATACACGCAGTGTCTCTTGCTCCGGAACCACTTGCAAAGTATCGGGCGGATTTTCCCGCCTGGTACGATGCAGATGCATTTGAAATAGTAGATTGAAATTACTTCGACAACTTGTTTTTAACCCACTTCAGCATTTTCTTTTCTTTCTCCCAGAAAAAGTCAAATTGTCCCAAAAGGAACCCATAGAGAAGAAGAAGGCATTGATAAGCCGGGAATACGAAGATGATGTATGTGACGGTTTTAAGCCAGAGAGGCGTATGATCATCGTACTGCAGGAGGAAGAACAAACCCTTTCGCAACCATACAACCGACGATCCCGCCAGGGAAAAGATCACCAATATTACCAATACCTGACGGGTGGTTTCCACACCCCATTTTTGCTGGAGACGACTGATCCAGGCAGGCCCTCCCTTATCTGATACTTCCATTATTCACTTTTTTGCAAAGATAGACCCTCTTGACAAAATGTATTCAGGTCGGAGACTATTTATAATTATTTTATGAATGGCAACTACCCAACGGCCAGGAAAACAGCGTTAATTTTTGATGAAGTGAATAGAGATCATGCCATTTTAAAAAAGCCATCCGGCTTGTACCATAACGCGATTCTGCGCAAAAACATGGCCTGAAGCGCTTTTCTGTACCAGGGGTGTCTGGCCGTTCAATCCGAAAGTCCATCTCTCTGCAAAGAGGGTGATTCCAGCAGATGCGTTCAATAGCGAGCCGCCTGTTACATCCTGCGTGACGTTATTCAGCCGTCCGTGCGCTGAATGTTCGGCATACACCCCGGCACTCGGCGTTAGCGAAAACTGCCCTGCTTTAAAAACCCTGAATAGGTCGACGGTGCCGTAGGTTTGATCGCCGAAACGGTATCCACGGGAGTTGACGGTATTAATTTTCCTGGATACATTAGTCATCAAGCCCCAGGAGTTCAAATTGACGGTATAAAATGCATTGACAATAAAATCGGTACTTCCTGTGCCCGGCTGAAAATTAGGGTTCGCTACCTGCAGGACATCATTTTCATCATATCTGAAGCGCCCTGTGGGAAGCTTCACTCCGCCGCCTACAAGCAGCGTGTGATTGAAACTGGACAGATCTTCGCTTTCCATCAAAGTGTTGAAAAGGTTGTAATTGGCAAGTACAGTGATGTCTCCCAGGCCTTTTTGTTCTTTGGTATTGGCTGAGGTTGTCTGGCGGTCAAAGCGGTACGGGATAAACCCCATCACCTGGACGCGTTTTGCAGGAAAAAAGCGACCATATATTTCGGTAACATTGAAAGTTTCGCCCGTTTTTAAAACCTTGCTGTCAGGGTGGGTCTCAAAGCTAAGGTGGCTGTATCTTACCCCGACAAGCGCTTTATGAGATTGCGGCATTAATCCGAAGTAGGCACCTCCATTCGCACATCCGCAGATATCACAGGCTTTGGACTGGATGGCAGACAACAGAATGACAAGAGTTAGTATTTTTTTCATTTGCTCGCTTGAATATTTATTGGGTTAAAGTGCATTTCCGATACCCGGGTCAGAAAGCGCCGGGTCTTTCATGAACTGTTCGTCATTGAGGGTTTTAAGAAATGCAATAATAAGCTTTTTGTCTGCCGGCGACAAACTTAGCCCTGTCTTGCCGTTTTTTGTAAAAATGGGGTCCAGGGTTGCCGAGGCGCGAACGCTGTCACTGTAATGATCAAGAACCTGTTCAAGTGAACTATAGCGGCCATCATGCATGTACGGAGCCGTTATGCCTACATTCCGCAGGCTGGGAACTTTGAATTTATAGAGGTCTTCATCGAGGCCTGTTACAGCACCCCTTCCCTTGTCATTAATTCGCAAAGGTACCAGGCCGTTGTTTCTGAAACTGAAATCTGTAAACAATTCTCCCGCATGGCAGGAACCACAGTTCTGACGAAACAAAACCATACCCTGTTTTTCCTCTGTAGTCATTGCGGAGGCATCGCCCATCATCATATAGTCATAACGTGATGTGGCTGATACCATTGACATCATAAACTGAGAGAGTGCTTTCATCATGCGTTCAGTGGTGATTTCCTCTGATCCGAACGCCGACTTGAACAGCTTGGGGTAGTTGACCGGAATTTTTGCATCTTTCGCGGGGGTGTTCCGTAACTTTTGAAGAACGTTGGACACCGATTCGTCCATTTCTACGTCATTTTCTATGGGATTGAACGGTACCAGATCAAGCTGATGAACACCTCCATCCCAGAAGAAAGACGTATGCCACGCCATGTTTTGCACAGCCGGAGAATTGCGTATGCCTAATTTATCGTCGACGCCATGACTGACCTCATGCCCGTGATGGGTAAAGGCCGCTTGCTGCTGATGACAGGTTCCACAGCCGATTTTATTTGTTCGGGACAATATCCCGTCATAAAAAAGGAAACGTCCCAGCTCTACTCCTTCGGCTGTGAGGGGATTTTTTGAAAGATCGTATACCGGTTCGGGGAAATGTTTTGGTTTTATCCAGGTGACCGGAGTGGGATCCTTCGGTTCGGCAGGTGCTGTGCGGTCTTTACAAGCCATTAAGGCCATCAGGAGCCACAGCAGGCCGGAAATCAGGAAACCAGAGGTTCTGACCATATATATGTTTTGCTCGTTAATGCGAATGAACTTCACCCAGGCTGAACATGTGGGCGTAATTATTGGCCACCTGTTGTGATTTGGCCTGCTGCTCACCCATAATACTGTTGTTCTCCTCAATACTTATCCGGTGAGGTCCGTCGAAAACCTTCAATACATCGGCAAACAGGTGTACCTCTGCAACAGAAGAATAGCTTACCGTAGCCTTTTCACTGCCGAAGTTTATACGAATGGTTTTCGTATTGTTGACGGTGCGCTGACTGTAGCCTCCAAAAAGACCTATATGGTAATAAAACTTACCTATACCGGCAGCTACAGGAGAGGCACCTTCAAGTTTCATGAAAATATATCCTGAGTTCCACGACCAATACATCCCGTCCCCCGCCATGGAGCCGCCCGGATCGAGGGCGCCGGTTCGTTTGCTGAGATCGGCCGTATTTCTGAGACTGTCAACGCCCAGGACAAATTCAACACCGGTGTAATCTCCGACGGGCACATTGTTCAGGGAAATTCTTTGCGACTCACGAAGGTCTTCCCGGATGAGGAAGTAGCTGGAGTCCTGGGGAATTGTATAACTGGAGCCGTCTGCTTTGAACAGCTTGAAGTTGGATACGAAATAATTGAACTTGGTGATCGTGAATTCCTCGCCGGCGCCATTTTTATAGTTAAACCCGTTCAACACAAGATTTTGATTTCCGACAATGTTATCAAAAGCGATTTTAAGCGTGGCCGTTTCGGAAGGTACCGGTTCTGGCTTAGGTTTACAACCTTGCAGACCGGCTGTCAAAGCGAGTAAGGTATATATATAAGAGGCTAATTTCATAACAAACAGACTAAAGATGTGCACCGGCTAAAACCGATGTAAGTGACTAACTGTAAGCACCCCGACATCATAGACGGATGTAAGCGAGTCAGCTTAAAAATAAAAACGAAAGAAGTCGGTGGTTTAGCTGAGCGGGGGATGAAAAATGTCAGCGACCAGGTTTCTGAAAGCAAAAATATCTGAATAATCGGGAAGGGGTTGCTCCGCACGGCAGATCACTGAGTGCTCATCGGGTAACAACCCGAATATGCTCAAAGGACAGTCGGCAGTTGCATCAAGCAGCTTGAAAATAAAAATTTGTTCAGCCTGTTTTTCCTCCTGCTCACGGACTGCAGCGATGCGCCTGGAAAGGTAACATTTACCGTTACACTCCAGCTCAGGCCGGTTCTTATTTACACAGTAATTCTGAATGATAAATTCACGGCGCAGCTCATAGTCCAGGTAAATAAGGGGCATCACCCATGATTTTACCATCATGAGAAATAAAAAGCCTATCGCAACCCCTCTATTTAAATTCCCTGCCTTCATCTTGGCTACAAAATTAGCGGAGGATTTCTTCCAAAGCAAATCAGGATGTTATTTTCCCGGGAGAAAGTCGGTTTTAATAGGTTAAAGCCATGCATCCAGAAGTGCCTGGTGCCGGTCAATAAATTGCTGGAAAGCGTTTCTGAGCTGCGGCATGTCCTCCGGTAAGGCGCTCGTATCAGCAGTTTTGAGTCTCAATTCGGCTTCTGTTGCGATCAGTGCGATATGGGATGCCCCTACGGTACCGGCACTGCCTTTCAGTGTGTGAAGGTTGCTTTTCACGACAGGAATGTCCTGCCGTTCGTATGCGTCCATGGCTTCGGAGATGAGTTCAGCCGATTCCGTGACGAAGTCTTCGTACACTGAGCGTACCATGTCTTCTCCGCCGATACTCTTCAACTGGTCTACGATTTCGCGATCCAGCACCGGCGATATCTGTGCTTCTTCCGCAGGTGGCATTTTAGTAAGCGGCTTATGTTTCGAGGTCAGTTCCTGTACTTTGGCGATCAGCTGCTGTGCGCGGATAGGCTTGGGAAGATAGTCGTCCATTCCCTCACTGAGAAACCTGTCGCGGTCTTCCTTCATGGAGTAGGCCGTCATTGCTACAACAGGAGGTAGTCTTTTATTGAATCTGGTTCGGAGTTCACGCGTAGCCTGTACCCCGTCCATATCCGGCATCTGTATATCCATGAAAATGATATCATAGCGTTTTTCGCCTTTTTTGAAAGCTTCTTCCACTTTGCGTATCGCTTCGAAGCCGCTCGAAGCATGATCTACATCGCACCCGGATTTTTTAAGGATTTCACCTGCGACCTTTCGGTTAACGGCATTATCATCCACCAGAAGGATATAAGGCCTGATAGTAGTAAAGGCATTTTCAAAAACAGTTTCTCCGCCGGCTTCGTCCGCGTATTTCGGAGCAGCATCGGTTTTTTCAGCGTCAAAAGTAAACCAGAAGGTGCTGCCTTCACCGGTTTTTGAATTTACACCGATATCTCCGTTCATCAAGTGGCAGAGTTGTTTTGAAATAGCCAATCCCAGTCCTGTTCCGCCGAATGACTTCCTGGAAGAATTGTCTACCTGGGTAAACGAGGTAAAGAGTAATTTCTGATCCTCCTCCTCAATGCCAATGCCGCTGTCTGTTACTTCGATTTTGAAAGTATGTTTATTGCCTTTCACACTTACCTGCCGTACCTCAATATGTACGGTGCCGTTCTCTGTGAATTTGAGGGCATTGGAGGTCAGGTTGGACAGGATCTGAAGGAGTCTCGTCTGGTCGGCTACGATATTGGCGGGGAGGTTTCTGGCCAGGCGGTAAGTAAGCACATTGGCTTTGTTGCGTGCTGTTTGGCTAAACAGCGAAACCACCTTCTCCAGTAAGTCGGACAGCGAAACCGGCGCTTCATGCAGTTCCATTTTACCTGCTTCTATTTTGGAAAGGTCTAGGATGTCATTCAGCAGGTGCAACAGTGTTTCCGACGAGCGCTTTATTGTGGTAACATAATCTCTTTGTTCTTCACTTAGCCGCGTACTTGAGAGGAGATCTATCATGCCGATCACGCCGTTCATCGGTGTCCGGATTTCGTGACTCATGTTGGCCAGGAAGCCCTCCTTTACTTTGAGCGAACGTTCTGCCTGCTCTTTTGCCTTTCTGAGTTCTTTTTCGTTTCGCTTCAGTTCGCTGATGTCCCTGGCGAGCACTGCTACTTCCGTAGGTTTCCCTTTTTCGTCTGAAAAAAGCAGCATATTGAACATAAATTGTCGTTCGCTGCCGTCTTTTATCTTCAGCGAAGCCTCAATGTTCCTGAGGCTCTTGTCCCTGCGGAGTTTGATAAGGGACTTGTGTATGAGTTTGGTATCTGTGAAGAAATCAGTAATATGTCTGCCTAGTACTTCAGCAGGCAGGTATCCGCTCCTTTTATATACAGAGGGGCTCACCATCGTAATGATGCCTTTCCGGTTGGTACGTATATAAATGTCCTGGAGGTTTTCGAAGATGCCCCGGAACGTCTCTTCACTTTGTAGCAGGGCGATTTCGGCCTGTTTCCTCCGGGTGATATCGCGGGCTATGCCTGAAATCTCCTGTATAACGCCGTCGGAGAGTTTGATAGGGCTTAAATTGAATTCAAGCCATATCTCTTCATCGTCTTTCGTGTTGATCTGCATCTCGAAATACTGAGGTTCGCCTTTGAAAGTTTGCCGATATCGGCTTTCCAGCAGGCGGCGATTGGCAGGTCCGATCATCTTCCAGCCCAGTCGTTCCGTGCTGCTTTGCAGCGGTGATTTCAGGTTAGGCCTTTCGTCAATTAAATTGGCGTAGTTCTGATTGAAAGAGGTAAGCTGGAGGCTTTTATTTACAGACCATATCAGGTGCGTGCTGCTTTCAAATATCGAATTGAGCCTGGCTGAATATTTGTTTAACTCCTCTTCGCTTTGCTTTCTGGCAATCGCCTGTGCGATCTGACCGGAGATGAATTCCAGGAGTTCGAGATCTCTGGTGTCATAGGTTTTTCGGCTTTCGTAGGATTTTACACCGATGATCCCCGTGATTCTGTCTCCTATTCTAAGCGGCACACAGAGCATCATTTTGGGGGTGACCCCGTAAAGATAGATGCTCTTGTCTTTTCCCAGCGCCTCTATGTCGGTATCATACAGGAACAGGGGCTTGTTCGAGGCGATTGCGTATTCGGTGACGCCGTTGCCGAGCCGTCGTTTGGTAAAGCGTACGTTTTTTTGAAAATATTCGTCTACATAATAGGGGAAATAGAGGAAGCTTTTGCTGGGTTCATACAAAGCGATGAAGAAATTTCTTGCATCAATGATTTTACCAAGTTCATGATGTATATTATGATAAAGATCGTCAAGATTGGGCGTAGAAATGGTCCAGTTGGCGATGCTGTAGTAGAGGCTCTGCGCTTTTTCTGCTCTTATTTTTTCGGTAAAGTCATGAAGAATGCAGCGGAAAGCGGTGGGCTTACCGTTGTCGAACCGGCAGTTTACGCTTCCCCTGAGAAAGATTTTCCTTCCGTCCCGGCTTAAGAACACCGTTTCGAAGTCGGCCATCGGTAAGCCTTGTTGTATGCGTCTGAGCTGAATAAGCGTTTGTTGCTTGGCTTCCGGCGCAAGTATATCGTGAATAGTCAGGGTCGAAATTTCGTCCAGGCTGTAACCCAGTACCTCGCCCCATTCCTTATTAACGAAAATGAATTTCCCGTCCAGGGTGATCAACTGGATAAGGTCACTCGTGTTATCGACCAGGTCGAGCAGTTGGGTGTTGGATTTTGAAAGCGCTGCTTCTGTTCTGCGCCGCCGGGTAATGTCTTCGCCAATGAGTGTAATGGATTCGATCAATCCCTGGTTGTTCTGAATAAGCGCGGAATTGATCACCATGGTACGCAGGGATCCTGATCTGGACAGGAAAATAATTTCATGTCTTTCCAGGTTGGCTCCTCTGAAAATACTGTCTTCCAGAAGTTCCCTGATTTCATTTCTGTCCAGCTCCGGAATTAATACTTCAACGAAGTCGCGGTTGATCAGCTCGGCGCTTGTCCAATTGGTCTTCCGCAACAGGAAAGGGTTTACCTCCTTAATAACCAGGTTAGTATCTATCGTGATCCCAATCAGGTTAAGGTGTTCGAGGGTTGCATGAACAGACTTCCATTCATTGGGGGAGCTGATTGTCTCCATATAGTTTGTTGAATTCCTTTATTACGGGATATTTATACCAAAATTAATACTAAAAATGGCAAGGTATCAAAATAAAGTATGTGTTTAAAGCGGTGAAATTTTTATTTCGGGATGGCAGGAAACTATCTGTTGATTTAAAGCATTTTAGCATGTTTTGAAAAAATACAGCACTTGAAACCGCGCATTTTTTCTTTAAAATGCTTGACAGGTATAAATTATCTTTTTACTTTTGCCCCACGTTTCGATGACTGGTGAGTGGTGTAATGGTAACACAGGACATTTTGGTTGTCTTATTCAGGGTTCGAGTCCTTGCTCGCCAACGAAATTTTTGAAAGTCGCCTGTGCTGATAGTATAGGCGGCTTTTTTGTTGAATAATGTTTTACATCCAGGCTGAAGCCTGCTTATATACCATCCGTATGCTACTAAGTGAACAGGAAATTCTCAGACGTCAGAAAAGAGAAGAACTTCAAAAACTGGACATCAACCCTTATCCGGCGGAGTCTTTTGAAGTGAACACACGTACGTCGGATATTCTCAGAAATTACGAAAACAGCAAACTGGATTATAAGGATGTCAGTCTGGCCGGGAGACTTATGGGCTTTCGGATTATGGGAAGCGCGGCCTTCGCCGAATTGCAGGATGAAACCGGTCGTATGCAGCTTTATTTCCGGAGGGATGACCTTTGTCCCGGAGAAGATAAAACTTTGTATAATACAGTTTTTAAAAAACTGCTGGATATAGGGGATATTATTGGTGTTCGCGGTTTTGTATTTACGACGCAAACCGGTGAAATATCGGTACATGTACAGTCGTTCGTGATTCTTTCGAAGTCACTAAGACCCCTCCCCGTGGTAAAACGGGATGAAGACGGAAATGTATACGATGGATTTACGGACCCGGAACTGCGTTATCGTCAGCGCTACGTGGATTTGATTGTTAATCCTGAGACCAGGAATATCTTTATCAAGCGCGCGCGGATCATCTCTACCATGAGAAGTTATTTTGATGGGAAAGGCTGGCTGGAGGTGGAAACGCCTGTTTTGCAGAACATTCACGGTGGTGCCTCCGCGAGGCCGTTCAAGACACATCACAATTCCCTCGATATAGATCTGTTTATGCGGATAGCCACCGAGCTGCATCTGAAGCGCTTGATCGTGGGTGGTTTTGACGGCGTATATGAGTTTGGGAAACTGTTTCGCAATGAGGGCATGGACCGCACGCATAACCCGGAGTTTACCACAGTTGAATTATACGTGGCTTACAGGGATTATAACTGGATGATGGACACGGTGGAGGAATTGCTGGAAAGCGTGGCTGTTGCGGTGAATGATTCCCCTCAGGCTACTTTTGACAACATAACCATCGACTTTGCAGGGCCTTATCCCCGATTAAGCATAACAGAAGCCATTGAAAAGTACACGGGAGTAAATGTGGAGGTGCTGAACGAGGACGAGATCAGAAGCCAGTGCCGGGAGTGGGGGATGACTGTCGACGAGAAAATGGGGAAAGGAAAGCTGATCGACGAGATTTTCGGGGAGAAAGTAGAGCATCATATTATTCAGCCGACTTTTATTACGGATCATCCGTTGGAAATGTCCCCGCTTACTAAAAAACACAGAGAAAAGCCAGGCGTGGTAGAGCGTTTCGAGCTGTTTGTCAACGGGAAGGAGATCGCCAATGCTTATTCAGAGTTGACCGATCCTATCGACCAGCGTGAGCGTTTTGAAGAGCAGCTCCGGCTGAAAGAACGTGGGGATGACGAGGCCATGGAGATGGACGATGATTTCCTGAGGGCACTCGAATATGGTATGCCGCCTACCGCAGGTATCGGTATTGGCATCGACCGGCTGACGATGCTTCTGACAGACAATCAGAGCATCCAGGAGGTGATATTTTTCCCGCAAATGCGTCCGGAAGCAAAGCAGACAACGGCTACGGAAGGGGATTACCTGGCCCTGGGTATTGACAAAGTATGGATTCCTGTTTTACAGAAAATGGGCTTTCTTACTATACAGCAGCTAAAGCAGGCAAGCCCGAACAAAGTCTTTAATGACCTCGGCGGGCTACGCAAAAAGTTCAAAATCGAAGAAAAAGCACCGGATCTTACTATCGTGAAAAGCTGGATAGAGGGAGGCGCGTGAGTGCTCTTGTGCCGTTTGAACAGGATCACTCCACGGTTGGGATGATGTCTCGGCTGCGCCCGACATGACCCTTAGCACTTGAGGTGTCACTAGTTCAGCCTGGGATCAATGGGATAGTTGGCGATAGAACGATAGTTGCCTCCAAGAAGCTTCAACGCTTCCCGCCAGAATTTTTCTGAGGGTGTGGAGAAAATAAATTCGGAAGTGGTTTCACTGATGATCCAGGATTTGTGATCCAGCTCAAGCTCCAGCTGTCCGGCCGTCCAGCCGGAGTAGCCGATGAAAAACCTGATTTCCTCCGGGGTTATCTTGTTAAGATTGAGCATGTTGAGGACCTCTTCGAACTTGCCTCCCCAGTAAATATTCTCCCCCACGCGATTTCCTCCGCTGATCAGATCGGGCCGGCAGTGTATAAAATGAAGGGTGTTTTTCTCCACCGGCCCACCCACAAAAAGAGGAACCTCCTGGTAAACGGTTTCGGAAAGGACATCATCCACCTGCAGTTCGGTCTTTTGATTGATGACAAAGCCGAAAGCTCCCTTGGTATTATGGTCACATAGAAGGACCACACCGCGTTCAAAGTTCGGATCGCCCAAGAACGGCTCCGCGATAAGCAGACTCCCCTTCGATACTTTCTTGATTCCTGGCATATTTCCTGGCAGTTTGGTGTAATGATCTCCTGGCTAAATTAAAGAAAAAAAATTTATCTTGCGTGCAGGCATCTTTCAGTTTATTAATAAAATACAAATGGGTTTGATACGAAGTGTGAGGGGTTTTACCCCATCTTTTGGGGACAATGGCTGGCTGGCGGAGAGCGCCACGATCATAGGTGATGTGGTTTTGGGAGCGTATTGTACCGTCTGGTATAACGCAGTGGTGAGAGGGGATGTGAACAGTATCCGGGTAGGGCATCATACCAATATCCAGGACGGAGCGGTGGTCCACTGCACGTACCAGAAAGCAGCTACCACGATAGGGAACTTTGTCTCTATCGGGCATAATGCAATCGTTCATGGCTGTATTATCGAGGACCACGTGCTGATCGGGATGGGCGCCATCGTCATGGACGGCGCTGTGATAGGAGAGGGGGCTGTGATCGCTGCGGGTGCCATAGTGACACAGAACAAGCGCATTGAGCCGGGGACGATCTATGCTGGGAATCCTGCGCGGTTTCTGAAGGAGGTAAGTCCGGAGCAAAGGGAGTTCAACCTTAGGACTGCGCATAATTACCTCACCTATGCGGGCTGGTTTCAGGAGGATTCACCTGTGTGAAATGAAGAAGGGTGGCTTGCATTTCAGAAGGAGATGCAGGCCACCCTTCAGGGAGGTCATACCGAACGCTTATTGCTTACAAAGTATCCAGTACAGCGTTCATGTTTCTCACCGCTTCTGCCGATTTAGCAAAAAGTGCTTTTTCTGCATCGCTGAGGCGCAGGTTGATGATTTTCTCCCAGCCATTGCTGCCTAATATGACGGGAACACCCATGCAGATGTCTTTTTGTCCGTACTCGCCGTTCAGGTAAACGCTGCAAGGAACGATCCTTTTCTGATTTCGCACGATGCTCTCAACGATCATGGCAGTAGCTGCACCCGGCGCATACCAGGCAGAAGTACCGATCAGTTTGGTAAGTGTCGCACCGCCCACCATAGTATCGGCAGCTACTTTCTCCAGTTTTTCTGAAGAGATGAATCGGCTTACCGGAATACCGTTGTATGTGGCAAGTCTGGTAAGAGGAATCATGGTTGTATCACCGTGACCACCGATTACCATACCGTGAATATCATTAGGAGAGGCGTTGAGCTCCAGTGCCAGGTAAGTTTTGAATCTTGCGCTGTCGAGCGCGCCACCCATACCTATGATGCGTTTCTTCGGTATACCTGCTTCTCTGAAAGCCAGGTAAGTCATGGTATCCATCGGGTTGGATACGATAACCACAATCGCCTTCGGAGAATACTTCAGAATATTTTCGGTAACGGACTTTACGATACCTGCGTTTACACCAATAAGTTCTTCGCGGGTCATACCTGGTTTACGAGGTAAGCCGGACGTAATTACCACCACGTCAGATCCCTTTGTTCTTTCGTAGTCATTGGTAGAACCTACCGGCTTTGTGTTGAATCCAAGCAAGGCAGCGGTTTGATACATGTCCAGAGATTTTCCTTCGCTAACACCTTCTTTGATATCCAAAAGCACAAGTTCTTCAGCCAGGTCACGACGGATAATATTGTCTGCGGTTGTTGCGCCAACAGCACCGGCCCCTACGACGGTAATTTTCATGAGATTATTATTTTGATGAGTTAATAGTTAAATAAAAAGTTCTCTTGCCAGGATTAGAAAAGTACAAGAAAACGGCTTAAAATTAGGGTCTTTATTTAACATTCGCCACATTTTTTTTGTTTTGTCATGTTAAGTCTTAGATTTTTTTTCTTTTAGTAAGGAAAATATTATCGAAATGTTATCTTTCCGCATTAAATAAAAGCGAAATAATATAAACAAATGAATCCCAACCTTTCTGAACGTTCTTCTATCTCACATTTACTAAGTGCTCCGGTCATAGTCGCCGCGCTGGGTTATTTCGTAGATATTTATGATTTGCTCCTTTTCGGGATCGTACGTGTGCCCAGTTTGCGCTCCATGGGGCTGTCGGAGGAGGATATATCAGTAGTAGGTGTAAGCATCCTTAACTGGCAAATGACCGGGTTGCTGATTGGGGGGATTTTGTGGGGCGTGTTGGGCGACAAACGCGGGAGGCTTTCCGTTCTTTTCGGCTCTATTATTACTTATTCTATAGCCAATATTGCCTGCGGTTTTGTGCAGGATCCTGATATTTACAAGATACTCCGGTTTGTAGCGGGCATAGGTCTGGCAGGAGAACTGGGCGCTGGTATCACGTTAGTGTCTGAAATCCTGCCCAAGGAGCTCAGGGCTATCGGCACCTCCCTGGTGGCCGGTATCGGTTTGCTGGGCGCGGTCGTTGCCTACTTTACGGTGGAGCTCTTCGACTGGCGTACCGCATACTTTATTGGTGGGGGACTTGGTCTGGCGCTTCTGCTGCTTCGTGTGGGCGTATTCGAGTCGGGTATCTTTGAAGGTGTAAAAAGTCAAAAACACATAGTCAAGGGAGATTTTTTCTCCTTCTTTACAAACAGGGCCCGATTGTCACGGTACCTCAAATGCATAGGTATGGGCGTTCCTACCTGGTTTGTGATCGGTATTCTGGCCACTTTCAGCAACGAGTTCGGTGCGGCGTTGGGCATTGAAGAAGGCATACGTCCCGGGCTTTCCATTATGTGGTGCTATGTAGGACTTTCCATCGGGGATCTGCTCAGCGGGGTCATCAGCCACTGGTTCAAATCGAGGAAGAAGGCTGTGTTTTTGCTTATGTCGATTACCCTTTTGTTTACTGTTATTTTCCTTTTCGGAGGTATCAAAACGGCAACCCACCTCTATATAGTGGAAGGTTTTCTGGGCTTCGGTATCGGATACTGGGCCATGTTTGTAACCATAGGCGCGGAGCAGTTCGGGACCAATCTGCGGGCAACGGCAGCCACCACTGTTCCCAATATGGTGCGCGGTACGGTACCCTTGATGACCAGTATGTATGTCTTATTCAAAGGATCTTTCACCGTGATTGAAGCAGGTGCACTGGTAGGGTTGGTGTGCTTTACGATCGGGTTTTTCTGCGTACTGACCATTCCGGAAACGCACGGGAGGGACCTGGACTTTTTGGAGGAGTAGGGTATTTTTCGGAATTGGTCTGACAATGCCCGTCCAAATATTATTCTGTAGATTTGGAAAATATCAGGTCTGATGCAAAATATTTATTTCGTGTCAGACTTTTCTTTTGTATTGGAGGGTGCGATACGGATGAGATAGAATTATATTTGGTTTCAAGGGTTTTTCTTGGGGGCATGTAGATATGTCGCGTCACTATGTATTTTGTTTGACATTCATCATCATTAAGGCTGTGAAAATGATAACGTCCTGTGTGAAGTGTATAACCCATGCAATGGCAAGTCCTCTGGTCTCTATGGTTGCCTTACACAGGATATAACCCAATACCCCTGACATGATTATGCCGGTAAGGCCGTTAGGATAGCCGAAATAGTGCGGCAGTCCGAATAGAAGGGCAGATATGGTCAAAACAACCAATTTGGGATAATGATCGAAGAGTCCGCCCACGATGCTAAAACGGAAAATCAATTCTTCTGACAACGAGTTTGTCAGCGAAAACAGCAATATCCACGGAATGAAACTCCATTGGAATTGGTTTCGACTGTTTGTGTATTTCACGGCCAGAAACATAAATATGCCTGTAGCGATACTTACAAAGAAGAGCAATTGAATTCCGTTTATCGCCCAGGAAGATTTACCATTGATACCCAGCCATTCTTCTTTTTTTGCAAGAGTGTCAAGTTGTCCTATGCGCAGATCATTGCGTGACCGCGACAAGTTCGGCTGTTTTCGGGACTGTTTTTCTATTTGTCCACGAATTCACGTATTGTGGATACAGTTTACTTCTGGTATCCGGTAAATCAGGAATTGTTTTTATTTGTTGTCTATGAATTTGATCAGGTCGGAGAGGTTGGTTCCTGTTCCGTCAGGTTCCGCGTCAAGTTTGTCGGCAATAGTATTTAGCCTGTTTACCCAAAAGGTGGGATAGCCAAACCACTTTGCTCCTGCCATATCCCAACCCGCAAACGGTACAAAAAGGATTTCTTCTTTCTTTAATTTCAGTTCTTCCA
>CAZAVR010000040.1:0-15137 GCA_964488435.1 uncultured Cytophagales bacterium
AAATCACGCTCCGGCAAGTGCTATTCAAAAAGCCCCAACTGGCTTCCCCGGTTCTCTCCGCTGTCGTGCTTTGGGGATTCGGGGTCATCTCCGGACGTCATGGTACTGTCTTCAGCGATCTCCACGATGCTACTCGAAGCATCAGCCCCGTTGTCCTGGTCTTCTGCCGTGGTGTTCTCCGTTTCAATATACGATATTTCTTCCGCTTCCGTTTCAGGAAGAGAAGCCAGCCACTTCAATTCCTTTACTTTCTCAACAGTTAACCGGTTACCGATCGCCCGCCATCCACGGATATCTACAATGTCTTTGGCTTCCAATTCCTGCTTTTCCACCTTGCCGGCTTTCAGGATACTCAGCTCAAGCACGGGATATTTGTCCAGGCTGGCGAGAGCAAGTTTGCTTCCCTTCGCGTCGCTGATGAACAAAAACTTCTTGTCTACCTTCGATGTCTCAATGGTAAAGCGCTTGATATAATACTGTTTTTGTGCGCCGTCCCAATAAACCGCTGTAACGGGTCTTACGGGATCGAACTTGGATAAGTCCACAATGTCATTCGCCTCAAAATGATTGGTAAGATCAAAGCTGGTGAGTTCATAGGTCCCGTCCTTATAAAGGACAACGATATTATCCGACGCTTCGAAGTTTCCAAGATGTTTTCCCCTCTCGTCCCGGTTCAGTCGCCCGATGGTCGGATCATACCAGATATCAACACCACCTAAAGTAGAGATACCCGCCTGCTTCAGCGTAAGTTTCCTTATGGCATACTTGGTAAGGATATTACCCATCGCATTTCTGTTTTTTATGGCGATAGTTGCGAAATTAAAATCAAACTGCTTGACTTTCGCACTGCTTTGGGCCGTCAGATTGACTGTGATGACCTCAGCCTCACCGTTGTCGTTTGAGGTAAAATAGCTTACCTTGGACCTCGCTGTTCCCTGGGTAATGTCGTACTCCCTGTCGCGTGTCACTGCAGTGACCTGGAACCTTTTCACATAAGAAATCCCTGATTTTCCATCCAGATATACCGCGTTGTAAACCTTCCGTTCATCATTTTTTAAAAACACCGCACAATGCAGGATGTCTTTTCCAACAAACACCTTGTCCTGAATTTTGGTAACGAGGTATTTACCATCTCTTCTGAAAACGATGACGTCGTCCAGATCGGAGCAGTCCATCACGTACTCATCTTTTTTCAGGCCATAACCTATAAATCCGTCTTCGCGGTTCACGTAGAGCTTCTGGTTATTGGCCGCAACCACGTTGGCTGAGATTTGGTTAAACATCCTGATCTCCGTACGACGCTCCTTCCCTTTTCCGAACTTCCTCAGTAAATCCTTAAAATAGTTGATGGAAAACCCGATGAGATCAGCCAGATGACTTTCCGTCTCCGCCAGTTCTCCCTCCCATTTTCTCATCAGCTCGTCGGCTTTGAAGGCGTCAAACCGGGATATTCTCTTTATCCGGATTTCTGTCAGATTCTGTATATCCTCTTCCGTGATCTCACGGTAAAAAGAAGGCTTAAACGGTTCCAATCCCTTGTCAATCGTTTGAATGACGGCTTCGAACGTCTCGCATTCTTCGATGTCACGGTAAATCCGGTTCTCTATAAAGATTTTTTCAAGTGAGCCGTACAGGATTTTTTCAAGTAATTCTCCCTTTCTGATCTCAAGCTCCCTTCTGAGCAATTCCACCGTCTGCCGTGTCGATACTTCCAGGATCTCACTTACCGTCGTAAAATGAGGGGTATCACGGATGATGACGCAGGCGTTGGGCGAAATGGACACCTCACACTCCGTAAAGGCATAGAGGGCATCCATGGTAATGTCGGGTGATACTCCCGTAGCCAGATGGATCTGTACCTCTACATCAGCAGCGGTATTATCAACAACTTTCTTGATCTTGATTTTTCCACTGTCATTCGCCTTGATAATGGAGTCGATCAGAGAGGTGGTGGTGACGCCGTATGGAATATCCCTGATGATCAGCATTTTTTTATCTTCCTCCTCTATTCTCGCCCTGACGCGTATTTTGCCGCCCCTGTGTCCGTCACTATAGTTAGCGACATCAATCAGTCCACCAGTCTGGAAATCCGGATAAACAGCAACTTCTTTGCCTTTAAGAATATCAATAGAGGCTTCGATGAGCTCGCAAAAATTATGGGGCATAATTTTCGTGGATAGTCCCACAGCTATACCCTCGACACCCATCGCCAGTAAAAGAGGGAACTTCACAGGGAGGGTAACAGGTTCCCGCTTACGGCCATCGTAGGAAAGCTGCCAGTCTGTCGTATCGTCGTTGAAAACAACTTCTTTTCCAAACTTCGAAAGTCTTACCTCAATATACCGTGGAGCAGCCGCACTGTCACCCGTCCGAACATCACCCCAGTTTCCCTGCGTCTCCAGGAGCAGGTCTTTCTGTCCGAGATTCACGATGGCATCATTAATAGATGCATCCCCATGGGGATGATACTGCATCGTGGATCCTATCACATTGGCTACTTTGTTGAAGCGGCCGTCGTCCATCTCATTCAGGGCATGCATAATCCTCCGCTGAACGGGTTTGAATCCGTCTTCGATTGCGGGTACTGCCCGCTCCAGGATTACATAAGAAGCATATTCAAGAAACCAATTTTCATATAGGCCCGATACCGGTACCCGCTCATGCAATTCGTTGTCTTCGTCTGACTGGGTGTTTTTATTTTCGTCCATTTATCGGGAGGAAACTATTTTTGGTGTGTAGCCAGGAAACGGCCGTACAGCTGTTGTCTGATTAATTCTCAGGATTGTAAAATTAACTTTTTTTACGAGAAAGCGCAAAGACAGCAGGAAAAGCAGCCACAAATCCTGACCACTATCCCAAAGGCTTCCTGCCTCACTTTGAGGCTCATCAGCGCTCGCTTTTTCTCTGAAATAATATCTGTAATTATGCCTGTACGCTTCCCTTCCGCTTACAGCAGATGCGCTCTTTCTCAGGTCGCAATGACTATCTGATCAACAGTTCATTCAGTTCGCTGATCATCATCGCGGTGGCTCCCCACACCATTTGTTCCTGAATAAAATAATGCGGAGCTCTGACTTTAACACCCCGTACTTCTATCTCGCTTTCCCCGATCACCGCCGGATCTGTGATTTCTTCCAGCGATATCTCAAAAATGTCTGCAACCTCCCGCCGGTCGGGATTAAATTCGGGAGCATACGGCATCGCTGCCACTATCGGTTGGACAACCAGGTTGCTGGGCGGAATATAGATACTCGTAAGCGGGCCGAGGATCTCGACGTCGTTAAGTCGCAGTCCAATTTCTTCCTGTGCTTCTCTGAGCGCGGTACGTATCAGTGTTTTGTCTTCCGGCTCATATCGACCACCCGGAAAAGCCATTTGGCCTGAATGAACCCCGTTATAAACCTGCCTCAAAATCAGGGGTACGTAAATACTTCCCTTATCAGGATATAACAAAATCAGTACCGCACTTTGCCTGGTTTTATCATTGGGAAGCAAATTCGTATTTAATCGCGTACTGGCAGCCATCCGGTTCTGAATCAATTCCCCGGGAAGGGAATTTCCCAGCTTCAACTTCAAGCTTTCTTTAAACTCGTAGAATGTGCCTGAAAACATGCCAATATGAATGCGTTTATTGCACAATTTAATTGTTTAATCAACCCCATCAAAATCCTTTCGGAAAGGTGTTCCCTAAAAAAGTTATATTTAGCACCTTGTATTATCATCTGAACAAACACAGGAAGGTTTCTGTTTCCCATCTTTTAAAGAATCATGAACTCAACAAAAAATACCCCAGTACAATATCCCCAAACCCGGAAAAACGATCAGGTTGACGACTATCACGGTACACCTGTTCCGGATCCGTACCGTTGGCTGGAAGACGACAGGTCTGCCGAAACCATGGCCTGGGTAAAAGAGCAAAACAAGGTCACATCAGCATATCTCGACGCTATCGGTTTCAGAAAAAAAATCTTCGACGACCTGGAGAAAGCTTTCGACTATCCGAAGTACTCGGCCCCTTCCAGGAAGGGGGACTTTTTCTATTTCTATAAAAACGACGGACTGCAAAACCAGGCCGTACTCTACAGACAAAAGGGGCTTGGCGGAGTGCCGGAAGTTGTTCTGGACCCTAACTCATTTTCCGCTGACGGCACCACCAAGCTCTCGGCGTTTAGTCTGTCGAAAAATGGGGACTACGCCGTGGTAGGCTACTCAAAAAGCGGTTCCGACTGGCAGGAATACCGGGTGATGGATATGTCGTCACTATCCATGTTGCCGGACAGAATAAAATGGGTAAAGGTATCTGGAGCCGCCTGGCAGGACGATGGCTTCTATTACAGCAGATATCCTGAACCCGACGGAAGTGCGCTGGCCGCGAAAAATGAAAATCATCAGGTTTTTTATCATAAGGTAGGTACAGCGCAATCTGACGACCGCCTGATCTATGAAGACGCGGAAAATCCACAGCGGTTCCATTTGGTAAGCACGACAGAAGACGAATCCTTTGCCGTGCTGTACCTGAGTGACAGGGGAAAGGGTATGGATGGAAATGCACTTTGGATTTTAAGGAAAGGTGAGGTGGACTTTACTCCCCTGATAAAGGAGATTTCAAACGACAGCTACAGCCTCATCGACCATACAAGTGACGGCTTTCTGATCGAAACCAATGCCGGCGCACCCAATGCGAAGGTGATGTGCTATGAGCCAAAATCGGATACCTGGTCGACCATTCTGCCGGAAAAAGCCGAACCGCTTCAGGGCGCCGGTACCGGAGGTGGCCGACTTTTTGCACTTTATTCAAAAGATGTCAGTTCCCGGGTATACGTATATGATCTGAAAGG
Source organism: uncultured Cytophagales bacterium (assembly GCA_964488435.1). GTDB lineage: Bacteria > Bacteroidota > Bacteroidia > Cytophagales > Spirosomataceae > JBEBSO01. The sequence continues at coordinate 4,839 of CAZAVR010000040.1, forward strand.
AAATGATGAAAAGGAGGTGGTCCTGCCGGGTATCGGATCTGCGACAGGCTTTGGCGGAAATCATGATGACACCTTTGTTTTCTATACTTTTACTTCATTCAATTATCCTCCCACCATATTCCGATATGATGTCCTTACCGGTTTGAGTAGTGTTTTCCGTAAACCGGAGGTATCCTTCCGACCTGAAGAGTATGAGACCCGCCAGGTATTCTATCCAAGCAAGGACGGCACGCGGATTCCGATGTTCCTGACTTTCAGGAAAAGCACCAGGCTTGACGGATCCTGCCCGACCCTTCTCTATGGCTACGGTGGTTTTAATGTATCGCTCCCTCCGGCCTTCAGTCCTACCCGGATTTCCTTTCTGGATCAGGGAGGCATCTATGCTCAGGCCAACCTGCGCGGAGGAGGCGAATACGGCGAAAGCTGGCACGAACAAGGAATGAAACTCAAAAAGCAGAATGTCTTCGACGACTTTATAGCCGCAGCTGAATTCCTGATCAGGGAAAAATACACCTCCAGCGACCGGCTTGCTATACAGGGTGGGTCTAATGGCGGACTTCTCGCAGGAGTGGTAGCCAACCAGCGACCCGAGCTATTCCGCGTTGTATTACCCTCGGTAGGTGTGATGGACATGCTGCGGTTTCACAAATTTACCATCGGTTGGAACTGGATCGCTGATTATGGCAGCAGTGAAAACAAAGAGGAGTTTGAAACATTGTATGCCTATTCCCCACTTCATAATATCAAAAGCGGGGTTCAATATCCGGCTGTCATGATTACGACAGCCGACCATGACGACCGGGTGGTGCCGGCGCATTCCTTCAAATATGCTGCAGAACTTCAGGCTAAAGCGGGGAATTCTACATCTTTTCCTCTGCTCATCAGGATCGATACCAATTCAGGACATGGCGCAAGCAATACAAAAAAGGGACTTGAAATGACGGCAGACATCTTTGCTTTTATGTTTCACAATATGGGGCTTACCTGGCAAGAGGAGTTGTAGGACACCACCTGTCGGACATGATTGCTGTAGTGGCCGGGAACAGAACGACTCCTTGAAACCAAATATTATTCCAATACCTAGCGAAATTCAACCATTCATATCGAGTTTTGCTAGGTAAAACAATAAAAAAGTCTGAAGGAAATTACCTTTCCGCCCCAAATTCAGAATAATATTCGGTTTTGCATTCTCCTTTTCAGAATCCCTGACTACTCACCGTAAAGCTTTTTAGCAGCAGCGTCGTATTTATCTCCGGGTGTCCATTTTGGCGGTGTCGCTTTGTTCGCTATCAGTCGGGCCGCATATACGTATGTCTTACAAAACTTAATCAGGTATTCGAAATCTACCGTCTCCGGATTATCGGAGGCTTGGTGATAGGTTTTCATGATCGCTTCATCGAATTCCCTGAAACCGGGGGAAAACGTCGGTGAAGGAATGCCTTTTACGGCAAAGTTTACATTGTCCGAGCGATCAAAAAGGTTCTGCTCAGGTGCCGGATCACCTAAGACGGTCAATCCGAACTTTGACGCAGCTGTTTCTATTTCTTTCCTCGCTCCCGTTCTGTCAAGGCCGAGCACAGAGATGAGATTCACATTATTGTAACCTGCTCCGTCATTATTTAAGTTAAACACACATTGGTTGAGAGGTAAAAGCGGGTGTTCCGCGTAATAGCGGCTACCAAGCAATCCAAGTTCCTCCCCGGTGAATGCTACAAAGAGTACTGACCTCTTGGGCCTGAGCTTTGCGAAAGACTGCGCAGCTGACAATAACGCCACAGTGCCAAACGCGTTGTCACGCGCTCCGTTGAAAATACTGTCTTCCGCTGTATATGGCTGCCCTCCCTGCTTACCCATTCCTACATGATCAAAATGGGCGCTGACAAGGATATACTCGTGCTTCAGTTTCGGATCTGTTCCCTCCAGGTAACCGGCCACGTTGGGGCTGCTGACCTGTGTGTTTTTTCTGCCGCTTGACAAAAGCTTAACCGACTTTGCGTCCCTTAGAAGCCTGGTGATAGAAGGTTCCCTCCCATTTACCCAGATATGTGGCAGAGGTGATACCGGCTGAGGTGTATCTGTTTCCGTAAGAGATAACCGCTCTGCTCCCATAAAATTAGCGATGACATTCCAGGGAGCCGTTGATGAGAATAGTTCAATGATGGCCACTGCTCCTTTTTTCATTGCTATCCTACGTTTTATCACGGAGGCATTCATAGTTTCACGAGGAGTCTGGGATTCAGGAAAACCGCTCTGTACGAGCAATATCTTTCCCTTTACATCTATATTTTTAAAGTCGTCCCATCCTTTCGCCGCATCTTCAAGCCCATAACCGGCATAGACCATTTCAAGATCGGCTTGAAAAGCATCACCGGAAAGAATGATCATATCTCTTACATTTTTCAGGGTATCCTTTCCAGCCAGGATATACCCTGAAGCAGATCCTCCTGTTTTATCAAAGGGCACATTTTGAAAATAATCCTGCTGTCCGGGCACGGGTATGACGCCCAGTTTCCGGAATTGCTCTGCTATGTACCTGGCAGCTACCCTGTTTCCCTGCTCTCCTGTCCTTCTGCCCTGCAATTCATCTGAGGCCAGGAATCGTATATGCGCTTCCGCTTCTGCTTTTGACAACTGAAATTCCGGAAATGGAGTCGCAGCGGATTTCTGAGCTGTTGCAACGGCTGTACACAGGAGTCCGGTTAAAAAGAAAAAAGAAAATCCGGTTCTGGCTTTCATGTGCTGAGGTAGATTTGGATGAGGTAGATTTTATATCAAAAGAGAAACTCTTTAATAGGTAATGGACGTTTTGGTACTGAAATGTTTCTTTTCTGCGAGGGTAAGATCCTGGTATCCTGAAATTTCATAGGAGTTGATTCTCCATTCCTTTCCCTGCATGCCACATTCCATACGAAGGTTTTTGGCCGAATCATACAGCTTGTTATTGGTCCTTATTCTTGCCTCCACTAAGGCCGGTTTCAAGGCCACCGGGTCAAGGACGACTTTGAGGTATTCCACGGTAGGCTTTTCTTCGGGCTTCGGATGATATTCGTAAGTCAGCGAGTCCGGCCGGGTAATTGTATAACTTTCCCTCAAAGATGGCTTGTTCAGATCTGCCTGTACAAAAAGGTCCAGCTCGCGGGCCCAATCCACTTCAGCTCCCATGTATTGATCCTTCTGACCATCGATTCGCATATTTCTGAAAACGACAGGATGGAGGTCTGTCAGCAGGGCTATCTGCTCCCCGACAAATCCTTTCAGATCGAAATAAGTGGATTTTGATCCCGACTGGTCATCGGAACCCGAATTACAAGCCAAAAATATGCCCGCCAAAACAAAGGCAAAAAATGATGAACGTCTCATTTCTTTTCAAAAAACAGAACACGATAATCGCACGCTGCCGTTAAATAACTAGGGTGAAGAATTTACAACAGACTATCCTCTGTCATCTCTGCAGGCTTCTCTATGCCCAACAAATCAAGAACAGTAGGCGCAATATTCGACAGTTTACCCGATCTCAGGAGGCCTCTGTATGTTTTGTCCACAAGTATCAGCGGTACCAGGTTCAGGGAATGCTGGGTATTGGGACTTCCATCGTCGTTAATCATATAGTCGGAGTTTCCATGATCCGCCAGAATAAGTGAACTATAGCCATGTTCAAGACCAGTAGTAACCACTTTCGCCACCATAGCGTCAACTGTCTCCGCCGCGTGAACGGCCGCCTCGAAAACACCGGTATGCCCTACCATATCCGTGTTTGCGAAGTTGAGACAAATGAAATCGGCCTCCTCTTTTTCTAATTCCGGAAGGATAGCCTGGCAGATCTCGTTCGCAGACATTTCCGGCTTCAGATCATAAGTGGCAACCTTGGGAGACGGGCAAAGCAGTCTCTTTTCTCCTTCGAACGGCGCTTCCCGCCCACCTGAAAAAAAGAAAGTTACGTGCGGATACTTCTCCGTCTCTGCTATTCTAATCTGCTTGCCCCCATTTTTTGAAATGACTTCTCCTAACGTGTTGTTCAGATTATCTTTATCAAAAATCACTTTTACGTCGTGAAACGTATCGTCATAGTTGGTAAGTGTAATGTAGTTCAGCGCGAGCTTATGCATGTTCTGCTCCGGGAAGTTCTGCTGTGTGAGCGCCTCCGTTATCTCCCGTCCGCGGTCTGTTCTGAAATTGAAACAGAGTACCACATCTCCCTCTTTTATCTTCGCCAGCGGGACGCCATTTTCACCGGTCAACACGATAGGCTTGATAAACTCGTCGGTTACTCCCTGCTGATAGGACTGGTCTATTGCCCACAGAAGCTGATCCTGCGGAACGAGGTGACCTTCGCCGTTCACCATGGCATCGTATGCAAGTTTGATTCTCTCCCAACGTGTATCCCTGTCCATCGCATAATACCTTCCGGTGACAGAAGCTATTCTCCCTGTGGTCTTCGTCAGGTGCTCTTCGAGGTCTTTCAGCAAGCCGGCGCCGCTTTTAGGGTCGCAGTCACGTCCGTCCGTAAAAGCATGAATAAAAACATCCTTCAGACCATACCCCGCCGCAATGCTGGTCAGGCCTTTTAAATGATTGATATGAGAATGAACACCTCCGTCAGAGGTAAGACCGATAAAATGAACTGTTTTCTGATGATTTCGCGCATAAGTAAAAGCCTCTGCCAGTACCGGCTCCCTTCCCAGGGTTCCTTCTTCAACTGCCTTGTTTATTTTGACCAGGTCCTGGTAAACGATACGGCCGGCGCCGAGATTCGTATGACCCACCTCTGAATTACCCATCTGACCATCCGGAAGCCCTACAGCCAATCCGGAGGCTTCCAGTGTGGCGTTGGGATAGTTGGTCAATAAATTATCAAAAAACGGGGTTCGGGCTGCCAAAATAGCCGAACGGTTCTCTTCACCACTTTTGGCGATTCCCCAGCCGTCCATGATGATCAATATTACTTTCTTATCCAAAACCTTACAATTAATCTGTTAAAAATAGTCCCCCTGCCGGTTTCCTCCGGCGGGTTAACTGTGAAGTGCATTAATAATTTGCCTGGTCTTCCAATGGCCTGCCATTTTCATCTACCAAAACATAAACATCTTCTCCTCGTTTTCGCATCAGGTATTTCTCTCTCGCCCATTTTTCGATGAGCTTTTTGTTGCCAAATACCTCACTTCTTTCCCGCTTCACCTCTTCTATTTTTTTATCGTAGTATTTCTTCTCCAGCTCGAGCTCCTTCCTCTTCTGATAATAACGCCATACGTTTCCCAGGTTGTTGTTATCCAAAAAACCTATCCAGGCAAACCATACAAGGAAGGAAACCGCGTAAAAATTACGTCCTTTAGCCAGAAATCTAAAAAAGCCTGATCTGCTCATAGCAAAAAAGCCGGGGAAGCTTTTTAAATAAACTCCCCCGGGCAGTATACTTTAAAATTTAAGACCGGGAAAATAGGCGGTTTCTCCCAATTCCTCTTCGATTCTCAAAAGCTGGTTGTACTTCGCCATTCTGTCTGAACGGGAGGCAGAACCCGTTTTGATCTGTCCTGTATTCAAGGCTACAGCAAGGTCGGCGATCGTCGCGTCCTCGGTTTCACCCGACCTGTGCGACATGATATTTTTATACCCGTTGCGTTTCGCAAGGTTCACTGTGCTTATGGTCTCCGTCAACGAGCCTATCTGGTTCACTTTGACAAGTACTGCATTCGCAACACCTTGTTCAATGCCTTGTTCAAGACGCTTCACATTGGTCACAAACAGATCGTCCCCTACCAACTGTACTTTCTTTCCAATGGCATCTGTGCTCAGTTTCCATCCAGCCCAATCGTCTTCAGCAAAACCATCTTCTATAGAAACGATGGGATATTTATTAACCCACTCCGTCCAGTAGGCTGACAACTCAGCTGACGAAAGCTTTCTGCCATCCGATTTTTTGAAATGGTAAACACCGTTTTCATAAAATTCGGAACTGGCCGCATCCAGGGCAATGAAAATTTCTTCACCAGGTTTATAACCTGCCTTTTCTATCGCCTGAAGCACTACTTCTATCGCCTCCTCATTTGATTTGATATTAGGTGCAAAACCACCTTCATCACCTACATTCGTCGAGTACCCTTTACTTTTCAATACCTTCTTCAAAGCATGGAAAACTTCTACTCCCATTCTCAGCGAAGCTGAAAAAGTATCGGCCTTCGCAGGCACGATCATAAATTCCTGGAAATCTATAGAGTTGTCTGCATGGCTGCCTCCGTTAAGGATGTTCATAAGCGGTACAGGTAGTGTATTTGCACTTGTACCTCCTACATAACGATAGAGCGGTAAACCGGCTTCCTGTGCTGCAGCCTTGGCTACGGCCAGCGATACGCCCAATATCGCATTGGCGCCCAGCTTCCCTTTATTAGGTGTTCCGTCCAGATCCAGAAGAATATTGTCGATGAGATTCTGCTCAAAAGCAGAGATGCCGATCAATTCAGGGTAAATAAGTTCATTGACATTTTCGACCGCCTTCAAAACTCCTTTTCCCACGTATACTTTCTCATCATCATCACGAAGTTCTACTGCTTCATGAATACCAGTTGATGCACCAGATGGCACAGCTGCTCTGCCCAAAAAACCATTTTCGGTACGAACGTCAACTTCTACCGTAGGATTTCCCCGGGAATCGAGGATTTGTCTTGCATGCACCGACTGAATAATACTCATTGTTTTGTGTTGGTTTTGTTTGATAAATTAACCTTGCTTAAAACAACAAAATAACGTAAAAAATCGGGAACGACAGGAATGATATTGGAAATTTGCGAATGTTTATTCGGGAAGTGAAAAGGAAAGCATAAATTTGAACGTTATATAGAGACGTTTTGTATTCAGCGGTTTAAGTATCCCCGATAAATGAAAAAAAAAGCTTTTCTCTTTCTGTTGCTGCTGATGGGCAGCCTTGCTTCCTTTTCACAAAGAAAATTATCTACTGAGGAGTTCGCTTCCATGCTGAGAGATTCTGCCGGATTTCAGTTGGTCGATGTACGTACACCCGCTGAGTATCGCGAAGCGCACCTGATCAACTCCGAGAATATTGATTTCAAGAACCCTGATTTCGCCAGCAGGATTGAAAAGCTGGACAAAACCAGGCCTGTCATGGTTTACTGCCTGGCGGGCTCAAGAAGTGCCGATGCGGCCAAAGTCCTTCTTGACAGCGGGTTCTCGCGGGTCTATGATATGTACGGAGGATACATCAAATGGTCGTCAGAGGGAAAACCTGCGGCAGGAAAGTCTGTTGCAAAGGATGGGCCCAAAGCGCATCTCGCGTTGGCCTCCGGAGAGTTTTCCAGGCTTTTGGACACAGACAAGCCCGTACTGATTGATTTTACCGCCGAATGGTGCAAGCCTTGTATAGAAATGTTGCCCACAATAAAAAAGCTCGAAAAAGAGTATGAAGGCAGAGCAGTGATAAAAGTGATAGATTACGATGCGAATAAATCTCTCTCCATAGACCAGGGCGTCTACTACCTGCCCGCATTGTTGTTGTTTAAAAATGGTAAGCTGGTGTGGCAAAAAGAAGGAAAACTTTCAGAAGCGGGTTTCAGAAACCTTTTGAACAGTTATCTTTGACGCCGCTATTAAAATAAACTATTTTTTCGGCTTTAGTGCCGTTTCATTACTACAATATGTCATCAGATCAGGAATTCGATAAAGAGTTGGAAGAAGAAGGGCAGGAAATGACCTTCCTGGAGCATTTAGAAGAGCTTCGCTGGCATATTATCCGCGCAGTAGGTTCCATACTGATATTTGCCATATTTGCGTTTATCAACATCAAATGGATCTACAGGAACATCATCATAGCACCGGGTAAACCAGACTTCTGGACTTATGAGATGTTATGTAAGCTTTCAGATTTGACAGGCGCTGACGGACTCTGTGTAAGGGAGTTGAATTTTGTGTTACAAAGTGTGGGCATGGGTGATCAGTTTACCATGAGTATCACTTCTGCTATCATTGCCGGCTTGCTCTTTGCTTTTCCGTATGCATTCTGGGAAATATGGCGTTTTATTAGTCCTGGTCTTAAGCTCTCGGAGAGAAAGGCTGCCCGGGGGGCTGTTTTTTATGTAACCATCCTCTTTTTCTCCGGTGTACTCTTCGGATATTACATTGCCTCGCCATTGGCAATCAACTTCCTCGCCAATTATACGTTAGATGAATCGATAAAGAATGAATTCAATATTTCATCTTATATTTCCACGGTAGCCACACTGACACTTGCCTGCGGTGTTGCTTTTCAGCTTCCTATCGTCGTATTTGTGCTTTCGAAGGCCGGTATACTGACCCCCTCTTTCATGAGAACCTACCGCAAGCATTCTGTGGTGGTTATCCTTATCGTAGCTGCTGTCATTACACCTTCCCCTGATATTTACAGCCAGATTCTGGTGGCACTGCCATTACTGTTGCTTTACGAAATAGGTATTACGGTTTCTGCCCGTGTAGAGAAAGCCAAAAAGGCTGAGGAAGAATCGTATTTATCTACCGGTGACTAATACGCGCTGGTGAACACCCATAAAAAAGAGGACGGTACAGCCCCGTCCTCTTTTTTATTCGCGAGAAAAATTACTCTTCGGACTTGCGCCGATCCGAATGTCCCAGCTCCCTTTCCGGCGCGACTATATCCCGCACGCGTTGTTTCAGGTCTTTTGCCTCAGGAAATCCGCCATCACGCTTTCTCTCCCATACCACATCGTTTCCAACGGATATAACGAATCGCCCTGCCACTTCGGAAGGTTGAAGTAGTACACCGTGTAATTCATCCGAAAAAGTAGTAAGCAACTCCTGCGCCAGCCAGGCTGACCTCAGGAGCCAGCCGCATTTAGGGCAGTACTCAATGCGTATTTTTGGCTTCATTTCTTCTTCGCAACTATTTATTTTACCGCAAGCAGGTTTCTATACGGTTATCGTTTTTGCCTTTCTCTGTTCGGCAGCTTCCGACCTGAACGATTTTGTAATCCAGCCGCCGCCGATCACGTCATTGCCTTCGTAAAACACAGCAGCCTGTCCGGGCGCAATCCCGTTCACTTCTTCATGAAATGAGACCTTCAGTTTGTCAGGCCCTTCCTGGGTGATGGTCGCGGGTGCTCCGTCATGCTTGTAGCGTACTTTCGTCACCGTTTCGATGGGCTGGGTGATGGCGTCATATTTCTGGAGATTGAGTTTGGACACATACATGCCATCCCGAAGCAGATCCGGCAGATCTCCCAAAACCACCTCATTGCTATCCTTCCGGATTTCTGTAACAAAAACAGGACGTCCCAGCGCTATACCCAGGCCCTTTCTTTGTCCGACCGTGTAGAAAGGATATCCCTCATGCTTACCTACCACAGTACCGTTCTCAAGGACAAAATTGCCACCGGCCACTTCTTTTTCAAGTGTAGGTATACGTCGTTTCAGAAATCCCCGGTAATCATTATCAGGGACAAAACATATTTCATAGCTTTCTGACTTATTGACCAGATCAAAAAACCCTCGTTCCTTCGCCATTTCCCTGATCTCACTTTTATGTAAATGACCCAGCGGCAGCATCGTCCTGCGCAGACTATCCTGCGATACACCCCAGAGCACATAGCTCTGATCTTTCCAGGTATCTACACCCCTGGAAATCACAAACCTGTCATTCTCGTTTCGTATGTTGGCATAGTGACCAGTGGCAATGTGTTCACAATCCAATCGGTCGGCTCTGCGCAACAACGCATCCCATTTTATATGCGTATTGCAGAGGACGCATGGATTGGGTGTCCTTCCCTCCAGGTATTCCCCGGTAAAGTGATCGATGACATAATCCCCGAATTCATTTCTGATATCCAGTATATAATGCGGAAAACCCAGTTCGACAGCTACATTTCGTGCGTCGTTGATAGAATCCAGGGAGCAACATCCAGTCTCCTTCTTGCTTCCGCCACTGGCTGCGTAATCCCATGTCTTCATGGTCATGCCTATGACCTCATATCCTTGTTCGTGTAAAAGAACAGCTGCGAGCGAGCTGTCTATTCCGCCGCTCATGGCGACCAAAATTCGTCCGTGTTTACTCATGTCAATCTGCGAAGGTTCAAGGCCTTCCGATAAGTTATTAAGGTGAAACAAAACCTGTATTCATTAGGTTCTCAGTCTTTAAGATATTCCGCTTCTTTTGTAGCAGCTACCGTGTCTCCTTCTCCGTGGCCCGTGTCCCCCGGGACCTAAGCTTTGACTCCGGTGGCTTTGACTCTTCTCCTTGGCCCGTGTCCCACGGGACTTTAGCTTCGACTCCGCTCAGCTACCGTGGGGTCTTGGAAGACAGGT
>CAZAVR010000041.1:0-15058 GCA_964488435.1 uncultured Cytophagales bacterium
AAGGTGGGGGCAGGTATGATGTGGCAGATAAGGTTGAAATCAAGAAAGGTCTGGCTTCCAGGTATGTTTCAAAATAAACAATCGAATTCCCTGCCATTTCGCAGGACTATATAGCGGCATACGCCATTAAACCATTTTATGAAGAAAGCGTTAATTACTGGAATTACCGGTCAGGACGGAGCATACCTGGCAGAACTTCTTTTGGACAAAGGATATGAAGTGCATGGTATTAAACGTAGAAGCTCCATGCTGAACACGCAACGGATTGATCATATCTATGAAGATCCGCATGAAAAAAATGTACGCTTCCATCTTCATTACGGAGACCTCTCCGACTCTACCAATATTATCAGGATTATCCAGGAGGTACAGCCTGACGAGATCTATAACCTTGGCGCCATGTCGCACGTACGGGTGAGTTTTGATGAACCGGAATACACAGCGAATGTGGACGGAATAGGAACACTCAGGATCCTGGAAGCCGTTCGCCTGCTCGGGCTTATCGAAAAAACCAGGATTTATCAGGCCTCGACTTCCGAGTTGTATGGATTGGTTCAGGAAGTACCCCAGTCGGAAACCACTCCTTTTTACCCGCGCTCGCCTTATGCCGTTGCCAAATTATACGGATATTGGATCACCGTGAACTACCGCGAAGCCTATAATATGTATGCCTGCAACGGCATACTATTTAATCATGAATCGCCATTACGGGGTGAAACCTTCGTAACCCGGAAAATCACACGGGCTGCAGCCAGAATAGCACTGGGTCAGCTTGATAAGGTTTTTCTCGGTAATCTGGATGCCAAGAGGGACTGGGGACATGCCAAAGACTACGTGGAAGCTATGTGGCTGATCCTCCAGCAGGACGTTCCTGAGGACTACGTAATTGCTACAGGCGTCACGACGACCATTCGTGACTTTGTGGTACTCACTTTCCGCGAATTAGGCATTGAAGTGGAGTTCAAAGGAGAAGGTGTAAATGAAACGGCAGTAGTGACCAGTTGCAGTCACCCGGAATTTCAGCTGCCGGTCGGCAAAGAGATTCTGGCCATAGACGAACGCTATTTCCGTCCTACTGAAGTTGAATTACTGATTGGCAACCCGGAAAAAGCCAATACCAAACTGGGATGGACGCCGAAATACGATCTCCCTGCATTGGTAAAAGACATGGTACAAGCCGATCTTGAACTCTTCAAAAGAGATAATTTCTTAAAAAACGGAGGTCACAAAACGCTTAACTATTTCGAATAGAGCCGAAAAGCACTCCGGCACGAAAACTGCCGGAGTGCTTAATTTTTAACTGATATAAATAATATTAGGATATTAGACATGCCTGTATTACTTTTGCAGGAGTAATCTATGTTTAATTGTCGATGCCTGATTTACGCTTCTCTGATTCCAGCCAGGAACTGTTCCAGACGCCCAAAGGCGCAGCTTTCCAGTGTGATGTTACAGACAGGATATATGTACGGTTTGGAGATATGCAGGCTGATTTCCGGATTCATGAATTCCTGAATTTCAGACGTGCCGTCAACAGCATTGACATCAAGAGTAAGCTTTTTAACCTTTCTGACGAATGCGACTTTCAGTACCTGGAAGCACCGCGTCAGACATTCACACGCCACTTCAGTCTGTGTGAGCTTATTCAAATCCGGGAGCTTGTCAATGGGGCGCATTTTGCGCTTGAGCTGAACTCCATCATCAGGGAAGCCCTTTATTCGAATTCGCCTGCTGCTTCCAGGTAACCTCTTCCGGTTTTCCACTTCATTATTGGATTAATTCCAAATTCCGCTTTTGGCTCCCGGAAGTGAACCATATCATTTTATTTCCGTTTACATTTGTATCCATGCATCTGGAACATGTCAGTGCGAATACAGACATGTTATTGACAACCATGTATCCTGTAAACAGAAAAAAGATGAAAGATTTATTAAGACAACGGACCTCTCTGAAAGAAGAAATAGAAATTCTTCTGAATAACCAGATAAAAATGGAAGCTGAAGCTTCGGCCAAATATCTTGCCATGGGTTCATGGTGTGACAGAAACGGCTTCAAAAGCAGCGCCGCTTATTTTATGAAACAGGCTGAAGAAGAGAGAGCTCACATGCTCAAAATTTTCAACTATATCCTGACCGTAGGCGGAACAGCCATATCTCCTGAAGTAACCAACATTAAGCAGGAGTACGCGACTTTCCGTAGCGTTTTTGAAATGGCCCTCCAAAGCGAAATCAGCGTAACCCAGTCGATCAACCGTATCGTTACTGCTGCCAGAAGCGTGGAAGATTACGCTACCGAGACCATGCTTCAGTGGTTTGTCAATGAGCAGATAGAGGAAGAAGACAATGCAAGACGTGCCCTTGAATTGTTCGACGTGATCGGCGAAGACGGGACCGGACGTTATACGATAGACAAAGCCATAGGAAAACTCGGCACAGAAGAATAATCCGGGTGTTATCCGGGCTCATTGTTACCCATAAAAACGGTCTCTTTTCCGAAGGAGACCGTTTCTTTTTGACCTCGTGTACCAGGAACAAAAGTTGTGGAGGACGTTGGATTTTTCCCGAAGCTAAAGTCCCGTGCGACACGGCCACGGAGCAGAATCCCCCCTGAGCGGAGCCGAAGGGTAGCCATGACACGAAAAGTCCCCTTTCCACGTATTGCCTCTCCCTACGCTCCCTGAAACAGAATAATATTCCGCAAAACAAAGAATAATAAAAAAAAGATATCAACAATAAACAATACACAAAATATTCATAAAATCAAAAACAATATTTTCAGTTGATTTTAGAATAAAATTCGGCAGGCCATTAGAGAACAATACCTGAGTAAATCTCTAAAGCACCGGACTACCCGTGACTTTACCTTTCGAAATAGCCAGCAATCCAAAATAAGTAATGAGACCGTTGTAAATCAGACGCTCAAAGCCCATTTTATATCCGCCAAACCAGAGTTCGGAATTTTGACTCAATATATAGGTTAGTAAAGGAGATAAGACGCATATAACAGGTACCCAATGATCCCTCACTGGTCGACGGCTAAAGATTCCGAAAGAAAACAGCCCAAGCAGCGGCCCGTAAGTATATCCTGCCAAATCAAAAACTGCCGTGATCACTTCCTTGTTGTTCATTTTGTTAAAAATGAGAATAACGATATAAAACAATACAGAAAACCCTATATGTACCCAAAACTTTATCTTTGACCGCTCCTTTTCCTGCTTCTTTTCGACGTTCATAAAATCTATACAAAACGCGGTGGTCAGCGCGGTGAGTGCTGAATCCGAACTCGCATACGTGGCAGCCGTAATACCCAGAAGAAAAGTCACCCCTACGACAACCCCGAGCTCGTTAAGGGCCAGCATGGGATAAAAATCATCCGTTTTGGCAGGAAAAGGGATTCCCTTGGCCGAAGCATACAAATAAAGCAGCGCTCCAAGTGAGAGAAACAACAGGTTGACGACCACCAGGATGCAGGTAAACCAAAACATATTTTTCTGCGCCTCGCCGATATTTTTGCAAGTCAGATTTTTCTGCATCAGATCCTGATCCAGTCCCGTCATGACAATGGCTATAAACGCTCCGGCGAAAAACTGTTTAAAAAAATTCTTTGCGTCGTTACCCTCCCAATAAAAAATTTTCGAATAGCCACTCTGGCTTACTGCCCGCACCATATCCGAAAAACCGTCGAGATGAAGTTCTCTGGAAACCAGAATGATGGTGAGCACAACAGCGGTGATAAGAAACACAGTCTGCAGGGAGTCCGTCACGATGATCGTCTTGATCCCTCCTTTAAATGTGTAGGCCCATATCAGCAGGATCGTAATGGCCACAGAAATTTCAAAGGGCACACCCAGGGGCTGAAAAAGAGCAAGCTGCAATACACCGGCTGCTACATACAACCGAACCGAAGAGCCTATCGTCCTGGAGACCAGAAAAACAGCCGAACCCGACTTGTATGACCAGAATCCAAACCTGTTCTCCAGGAAAGTATAAATAGAGATCAGGTTGAGCCGGTAATACAGGGGCATCAGAACCGTCCCTATCACCAGGTAGCCCAGAATATATCCGATGACCACCTGGAAGTAAGAAAACTGGTTGACCACGACCGACCCGGGAATAGAAATAAAAGTAACTCCTGAAAGAGACGTACCGATCATTCCAAAAGCTACCAGGTACCATGGCGACTGCCTGTTGGCTGTGAAAAATGTATTGGTATCAGCCCCCTTCGCGGTGTATACAGATACGACGATAAGCATGGTGAAATAGACCACCAATATGGTCAGTGCGATATAAGGATTCATCTTTTAGCTGAAAGAGGATAATATAAATTCGGATAAAAAAATTGGGTTCCGCTCTAAGTAGCATTCCAATTTGAAAGCGTAAAATAATAAGAATAGTCGGTTTCTTTGTTTAGATTTGCTAATCAAATGGAAAAATGGAAGTTATGCAAACTTTAGTTGAACCTGACGTAGAAATTCTGGAAGAAACCATCGACACAGAAGTAAAAAATCTGGTCGTCTTCAACGACGATGTCAATACCTTTCAATGGGTGATTGAGACATTGATAGATATTTGCGGACATACTCCGGAGCAGGCCGAACAGTGCACATTGATTATTCATTTTAAGGGCAAATGCAACGTCAAAGAGGGATCTTTTGAAGAGTTGTCAGTCCTGCGCACCGATATATGCCGGAGGGGCATTTCAGCCGAAATATTTTAATATCCACTTGAACTGAGCCTGTCTTTCTGACCAAAAGGCTCACTGGGAAAAATGCAATATCCTTCCAAACTCATCGAGGAAGCAGTCCATGAAATTGCCCGATTGCCGGGCATAGGCAAAAAAAACAGCACTTCGGCTGGCGCTGCATTTGTTAAAAAAAGACGAAATGCAAACTAAATCGCTGGCCGAGGCGTTGGTGTCCATGCGTACGAAGACGAAGTATTGTACACAATGCCACAACATATCGGATGATGTACGCTGCTCGATCTGCAAAAATCCCCGGCGCGACCAGAGCCTGATTTGCGTAGTTACCGATACGAAAGATGTCATCGCAATAGAAAATACAGGGCAGTTCAATGGTTTGTATCATATCCTCGGGGGGGTAATCTCACCCGTAGAAGGCATAGGCCCGGGGGATCTCCATATCGACTCGCTCGTCCATCGGATAGGATCTTCGGCTGAACCTGTGAGAGAGATCATACTCGCCCTCAGTTCTACGATGGAGGGGGATACGACTTCCTTCTACATCCAAAAGAAGTTAAAACACACGGATATAAAAATAAGCACCATTGCGCGGGGTATTCCCGTGGGTGGAGATCTGGAATTTGCCGACGAGATTACCCTGGGCCGAAGTATTGTGAGCCGCATTTTCTACGAATAATATGTTTTTGCAAAGTTTCCCGTTATCCTTATAACATTAAATTTATCAACCATGAACCGTCAGGATTTTTTTAAGACCATAGCCGGCAGCGCACTGGCCGTCAGCGCATTGGACAGTTTCGCATCTTCCGCAGAGGCTCCGGCTTCCAAGGTAGAAGTCTACCCGTTTAAGCAAAAGCCCCTGCCTTACAAGTTTGACGCCCTGGAGCCGCACATTGATAAGCTAACGATGGAAATACATTATGGCAAACATCACACGGCTTATATCAACAACCTGAATAATGCCTTGAAGGGCACGGAAAATGAAAAAAAATCACTGAGTGACCTCGTCCTCAATGCAGGCAAATACAGCCCCGCCATCCGAAACAATGCGGGCGGTCACTGGAACCATACTTTCTTCTGGGATATTCTGGCCCCGGGTAAGGGTGGTACGCCAAAGGGGAAAGTAGCTGATGCCATCAATGCGCAATTTGGTTCTTTTGATAAGTTCAAAGAAGAATTTGCCCAGGCAGCAACGGGACGGTTCGGTTCGGGATGGGCCTGGCTCGTAAAGGTGAACGGCAAACTGGCTATAGGCTCTACCCCGAATCAGGACAATCCACTCATGAACGTGTCGGAATTAAAAGGCTCACCTTTGCTGGCTCTGGATGTTTGGGAGCATGCCTACTACCTCAAATATCAAAACAAGAGAGCTGACTATATCAAAGCTTTCTGGAATTTGGTCAATTGGGATAAAGTAGCCACTTTCTATTGATTTTTAAGCGTTTTATCCGCTCCGGGAAGTTCGACGCCAGCAGGATATTCAAAGGAAATACTTTATTGAATATCCTGTTTTCATATCAAAACCGCTTGTTTCTACGTCGCTCGTAGAGGCTTAGCGCCAGTATGACCGACCCGCCAAATTCCACGAAAAGCCCCGTTAAAAGGGTAAAGGAAGAATACGACGAACCTTTTTCGTTCAGATAGGCCCCAAAAAGCACTACAACGGCTCCGATAAATAAAACCAATATTGCAGTAGAAGTTTTGAAATACACAGATAGGATGATTTGGTTACTACTAAAACACAGTGCACAAACATCAAAGCCTACACTTTCCATTTTTCGTAATATAAGCATTTTCCTGGTTGCTTTCTACTTTCCCTCTACGGTAAGCGCTCAACTGAAAAGGTATGAGTTCACCGAAAACCACATGGGCTCCCCGTTTAAAATCATATTCTATGCAGAAAGTGATTCGCTGGCTGCTGAGGCCTCCCAAGAAGTCTTCACGCGGGTAAAAGCGTTGAATTCCATCATGAGCGACTACCTTGACGGAAGCGAGATCAACCGGTTATCGGCAAAGTCGGGAAGCGGAGACGAAGTATCCATCAGCCCGGAATTGTTTGATATTATTTTTCAATCCGTGGAAATCAGCCGGAATACCAAAGGGTATTTTGATATATCGATGGGACCGGTCGTACAATTATGGAGACACGCCATGCGGTTTCGGAAATTCCCGGATCCCTCTGAAATAAAGAAAGCACTGCGAAGGACAGGTCATAAAAAAATAACAGCAAATGTTACCCGTCAAACTATAAAATTAAGTAAAAAAGGAATGAGGCTGGATGTGGGTGCCATAGGAAAAGGATATGCCGCCGATGAATGTATCAAAGTTTTGAGAAAAATGGGGATTCAATCCGCATTGGCCGACGCCGGAGGAGATTTAGCATTGAGCGCTCCGCCTCCCGGTGAAAAGGGCTGGAAAATCGAGGTATCGTCGGGCAACCCGCTGGATTCGATGCGTGTGCTTGAGCTTGCAAACGTGGGTGTTGCTACTTCGGGTGCTACCTACCGTTATCTTGAACACCGTCAAAAAAAATATTCTCACATAATCAATCCTAAAACCGGCGTTGGAATCACCGAGCCGGTACGAAGCACTGTCATTGCGCCAACAGGTGCGCTCGCGGACGCCCTGGCTACCGCGTTCAGTGTCGCCCGCGAACACGAAAGAGCCGGGATTCTCCGGAAGTACCCTGACATCAAAGTGTGGCTTTTTGAAATGCTGAAAAAGCCCGCTGAGAGCTGGAGTTACGGTTTTTGATCTTTTGTGCTCTTCTGAATTACATCTGAAAAAAAAGCGACATGCACATAACCCACCGGCAGCACTTCTTTGACCATCTGGCACAGACCTCTGATTTTCCTCTTGCGCTGGAAATTGCATCAGCAGAAGGATTGTACCTTTTTGACACCCATGGTAAGCGATACGCCGACCTCATTTCCGGAATTGGCGTCAGCAACGTTGGGCACCGGCACCCGGCCGTCACAGATGCCATTAAAAACCAACTGGATCGGTACATGCATCTGATGGTTTACGGAGAGTACATACAAACACCGCAAACCGCTCTCGCAGCCGCTCTTGCCGGCACATTGGATCTGCCGCTGGCTACACAGGCACCTTATGGAAAGATCGATAATATCTATTTTACCAACTCCGGAACTGAAGCTGTAGAAGGCGCCATGAAGCTCGCCAAGAGATTTACCGGCCGGCATGAATTCATTTCCTGCATCAATGCCTATCACGGAGCCAGTCAGGGTGCCCTTAGCTTGTCAGGTCAGGAATTCTTCAAACGAAATTTCAGACCCCTCCTGCCGGGTGTTTCGCAAATAGAACATGGTAAAATAGCTGACCTCGGGCGTATAACCAGCAAAACCGCCGCCATCATCATAGAAGTCATCAGTGCGGAGGCCGGCGTACGTATTCCTTCGAGGGATTTTGTAACCGCTCTCCGACAAAGATGTACCGAGACGGGAACGTTACTGATTCTTGATGAGATTCAGACAGGATTTGGCCGTACAGGTACCTTCTGGGCCTTTGAAGACTACGGAATTTACCCCGACATACTCCTCAGCGCCAAAGGAATGGGAGGCGGCATGCCCATCGGCGCTTTCATGGCTCCGCAGTCTCTGATGCGGGTGTTCAAAAACAACCCCGTTCTTGGCCACATCACAACCTTTGGCGGACACCCTGTTAGCTGTGCAGCTTCACTCGCTACACTACAAACCATATTATCCGGCTCGTTGATTTCGCAGAGCCGGGAAAAAGGGCAACTGATTCAATCTTTGCTGGTGCATCCACGTATCCGGGAAATCCGGGGAAAAGGGCTGATGCTGGCTGCTGAATTCGGTAGTTTTAATGAACTGAAATCGGTCATCGACACCTGTCTCGAAAAAGGGATCATCACCGACTGGTTTTTATTCTGCGACCATGCCATGCGCCTCGCCCCACCCCTTACCATTACCGTGGAAGAGATCAGAGAAGCCTGCGGGCTCATCCTGGAAGCGCTGGATCAGCCCGGTCAATAACCGGTCTCGCCTCTTTTTCCAGGAAGATGATCAGAACACAACCGTGAGTTGAATCGCGTCCGCATCACTACCGGTGTTGCGCGTCCCCGACTGGGCGTCCCCAACTTTTTACAATAATATTCCGTATACAAAAAAGATTAGATTTACGCATCGAATAGATCCCGGCGACAAAACCAGATGGACAGATAATCCGTATATAAGGGATAAAGAAGCCTGAAAACCAGAAAAAGCCAATCAAATGACAACAAATTACTGATATATTAATCAATATTTTATGCGCAAAACTATAGCCCCCTCTCTTCAAAAGCCTTTTATGCATCTAATGGCAGACTAAAAATAGCTGCTCTAAAAATAGAAGCACCATCACACAAAGCAAAAAAAAATAACACCCCCAAATTTAGCGTGCTTTTATAAGCGATATTCGTGTATTGACAAAAGCATCCACTTGGGTTTAGATTTGTACTTTCTTAATACAAATACCAGACACTATGTATAAACGAACATTCACTATAGCAAAAAAAGCACTCATGACTATTTTTAGTTTAACACTTCACCAGGAAGAAAAGTAAGTCTTCGCGATCTAGTATCCATTCTTACCACCTGTTTAGAGATAAAAACCAAACTACATCTTGAGGAAAAATCCGGGAGGGTTTATTCTCATGGATGGCTGTTATTGGGTATACTGTGTGGGGCTTTAAATTTTTTTTTTAACTCTTCGTTATTAAATAAGTTATGAAAATTGGAATTATTGACAATTCTCCAGTATATCGGAAAGGAATAAAAAATATCCTGTCGGGAGTTTATCCCGATTTAATTTTTAGTGAGTTTCTAACGATTGACAATTATGTGAGTGATGAAAATTCCGCCTCTCTTGACTTAATTATGGCAGGTGTGACTGCCGACGATCAGGAGACGATCCAACTTGTAAAATCGATCAGGAAGCACCTGGGCAATGCGGGATCCATTTTATTACTGTCCACACCCAAGTCTGATCATGAAGTGGTATCGCTGATTGCCGCCGGCGCTCAGGGATTCCTTACCCGCAACAGTATCCCGTCTTACCTCCTGGAAGCGGTAGATATTATTCTTTTCAAGAAGAATATCTACATAGAAAGCCAGTATCTGAGCCGGATTGTAAGCTATGTGGTCTCGCCCGACCGCTCCCCCTCTTCTTTAAACCTTTCTCCCCGCGAAAACGAAATAGCTTATCATTTTGCAAGAGGAGAGAGAGTCAAGCATATTAGCGAAAAATTAAACCTGAAACCTTCGACCGTAAGTAATATCAAGGCAAAAATTTTCTCTAAACTACAGATCAACAGTCGATCTGAACTAAAAAAAGTAATGAATGTGAGTCAGGAAAGCAGCGGACTACACAGCTACTTTAAGAAAGAACTTCAGGACTGAATCATCGTCTTTGTATCCTTTTAGAATTGGTCGGGAAGGGGAGGCAACAACGTTTTTTGATATCCGACGGGCATAAACAAAGTTATTCGCGTCGATTTGACAAAAAAAACAAAAAATGACTTCCGTCATAAACAACTGAAACGAATCGTTCTATTTTTATTCTAAATTGCATATAAACCTGAAGCTCTAACCTGTTATATATCTGCCGATTAAGTGCGCATAGTATAACGTCACTAAACAAACACGCTCTCGTTACTATGAATACCATATTAATAGATAAACATTGTGTTTTTACGGATACGTTAAAGTTCTATTTGCTTCAGCAAGAGGAATTTTTGACCGTCTGCAATTTTGATACGTTTGAAAATTTCCTGTCAGACACAAACGATGTCTCTCATCCTGATCTGATTATCATGGAGATCCCCGGACGATCAGAAAAAGCGTATAACCTGGTTGAATCTTACATTAACACGAGCACGCCTGCCCCTAAATTACTTATCCTTTCAAGTCTGTCTGACAACCATACCATCAAAATAGCCTTTCGAAACGGTGTCAATGGCTTTGCCAGTAAAATAGCCCCGCTGGAGGAACTGATGGTCGCTATCAACGCGGTCATGCGCGGAGAGACATTCGTAAGTCCTTCTCTGGGAATGAATCTCATGCAGAGCCTTCTCACGGAAGACAAGATTTCCTACAACTTTTCAGCCAGAGAAAGAGAAGTCCTGCAGAGCGTTTGCAAAGGATATACCATCAAAGAAACAGCTCACTACCTCAATTTGAGTGCGCATACCGTGCAGTCATACCACAGGAATATCATGAAAAAACTAAAATTGAAGAGGACCGCCGACCTCATTGTTTTCGCAGTGAGAAATGGATTATATGTCCATGAGGACGACGTGTAGTCCTAAGGCGCCACTTATGCCCGGGTTTATTTTTTTCCGGTCACTTTCAGAAACATCTCCGCATATCGTTCCCCCAGGGTTCTGGCGGAGGCTGCATCAAAATGGGTACCATCGCCCTTGTGATGAAGTCCATCGGACGACACGACATGAAAATAAGGATGTGACTGAGGATAGGCAAGAAGCACTTCGTTAATTTTAGCTGCAGCAGGTGCCTTCGCCAGATAATAATCACCAAGTGTCGCCAGTATAACCGGAACTTTTTCAGCCTTAAGATCCTTTCGTAAACGTGTAAATAACTCGGTCAGTCTTTGTTCATACAGCGCGCTCCGCTCTTTTGAACTATCGCCTTCTCCCTGATGCCACAATATCACCTTTAACTTTCCGTGCTTTTGGGCTTCTTTCACTCTCGCCAACATGGCATCATAGGCAACAATACCTGTCTGCTCGTGCCTCACCCCCCTCTCCCAATCGGAAATACGGCTACCTCCCACCGCGCAGGGAATAAGCCCGATGGCCCTTTTATTTCTCTGCTGGTACACCTTTCTGGCAAAGCTAAGTCCGGGACCTACTCCAGCCATGCCCGGTTTGTCATAATGGACAGGATCCACCGCAGGCACCCATTCGTTAGCGGCATTAATCATCCATAAACCAGGTGTCACTTCCCGATCCGAAGGCTCCACCTTACCTCGCCCTGCCATATTCGACTGACCTATCAGTAAAACCAGATCCATCTTTTCAGGAACTTTCTGACTATAAACCGGGCGCCCCGAGAAGCAGAACAAGCAAAGTGTTCCAAGTATCCAACTGTTGAAATTCATTTTCTGTCCGTTAATAGGTGATCCTCCTTTCATGACGATCCCGGATACCCCGCTCCCTCACAACAGAGCCTCTATTATTTACAATCCGGAAGAAAACGCAAAAAAACTCAGCCGCTCTAAAACACTGCCCACTGAACTACCATCCAGAATAACTTAACCTAAGGAGAAGCCTGAACATTCTAATATACCCTACAGACTCATCAGTTCCTTAAAACGGATAGTCTGCCTCCTGGAGATCTCAATACGATCTCCCCCGCGAAGCGTCACAAGCAATCCTCCGCTGAACCACGGCTCTATCTTTTCGATCCATTGCAGGTTGATAATATGCTTGCGGTTGGCTCTGAAAAAGGTTTCCTCGGCAAGGCGCTCCTCCAGTGCATTT
Organism: uncultured Cytophagales bacterium; assembly: GCA_964488435.1. Classification (GTDB taxonomy): domain Bacteria; phylum Bacteroidota; class Bacteroidia; order Cytophagales; family Spirosomataceae; genus JBEBSO01. Next base: position 12,221 of record CAZAVR010000041.1, read on the forward strand.
AGCGACTTCAATACCAGTGGCTTCTGGTCGTCAAAATGAAGGCGCACATAGTTGCCCATAGATTCGAACAGCCTCACTTTACCCAATTTAACGAACCAGCACTTGTCTCCGTCCTTGACAAAAACCTGGTCGCTTTCCCCGAGCTTCTTGTCTCCGCGATCCACAAAACCTGAACCATTCGAGTCAGCGCCCGGTTGATTCTCTTCAACCCGCCCTATGGCATCCCTGAGTCGGTCTGCATCGATAGGCTTGAGCAAATAGTCCAGCGCATTGTATTCAAACGCCTTAATGGCATATTCATCAAAAGCAGTCGTAAAAATAACATCAGGGCTCTTTCCCTCAATAGAAGACAATAGTTCAAAACCGTTTTTACCCGGCATCTGGATATCCAGGAAAAGAAGTTCCGGCTCCAATTCGTCTATCAGCCTGAGTGCCTCCTCCGCATTGGCAGCCTCTCCCACTATTTCTACCCTGTCGTGGCTTTCAAGTAATCTTCTCAGCTCGTTTCGTGCAAGGCGCTCGTCATCTACGATAAGTGTCTTCATAAGTTATTATGTACGGTTTTTAGTTGAAAATCTTAAGCGGGCAATTTAAATTAAAACAAAACACAGACTTGTTACGATGAACGCCTGACCGGCTTACCACTATCATGGTAACGCTGCATTCCTTCGCTCATCACAGGCATCCTCAATTCAGCACACACCACCCCCTCGGACTCCTGAAAAATACTAAAGTCTGCTTCCTTACCATACAGAATGGAGAGGCGTTCGGCGGTATTCTGCAAGCCGATCCCCCCCGAAGAGGTACCGGTCAGCTCCCCGGAATTTCTTATTCTGATAAACAGGCTGTCATTTTGCTGGGTAGCTGAAAGCTGCAAAAAACCCCCGCCGGTAAGCCTGGCCACCCCGTGTTTTATACCGTTTTCCACCAGCGTTTGAAGCATCATAGGCGGCACCTGCCAAAACATAACCTGGGGCTCAGCCTCAATCGAAAACTTGAGTCTCTCTTCATACCTCACTTTCTCCAACTCCAGATAATCCTCTACAGTTTTCAGCTCTTCTCTGAGCTCCACCGTTTTCCTCCTGTCGGTCAGCAACGAATTTCTCAGGATATTTGACAACTGTGTGACCGTCTGCTGTGCTTTGACAGGATTCTCCAGGATGAGCGCCCTTATACTATTCAGTGCGTTAAAAGTAAAATGAGGATTCAGCTGTGCCCGCAGTACCTTCGCCTCTGCCTCACGCATGGACGTCTTGAGCATGATCCGTTCAAGGTCCGTCAGCCTTTTCTGTTCCACATAATGATATACGGTGTAGGAAAGCACCCAGGCCATCATACTCTTACACCAGCCGATCACGTAACCCCAGAACAGGTAAGGTGTGTCGGTGACGTTGGCAGAAAGTACCTCCAAATCGAGAGGCATTGTAAAAAGTGACATGGCAAGGCCAAGTACGGCCACAGACAGCAGCATCCTGAAGCCCAAAACGGCAAGCGATATGGAAGAAATATTCCACTTCCGGATGATAAGCCTGTAAAAATGCGTGAGGATAATACAAAGAAGGATATTGGCCAGACTGAGAAAAAACGTACTGCTGTCCCAGCCATACTCAAGCGAATAAAACACAAACTCTGACATCACGAGCGTGGTCCATCCGACAACCTGAAGTATCCAGTATAACCTGGTTTTAGACATACCGTTCCTGAAAACAACCAATGAAAAAGCCAATCCTCCCGCTAACTTACAGTTTAACGGAATCAGCTCCTAATGAAATGGATCAAAGGAAGCCACAGTACACAAGCGGCGGCAACTAGTTATGGGGGATTTCTATCGCAAGCAGGTGGGTGATATCGTTGGCCGCTTCGACAGAAAAACTATTACTTTCGTACGAATAGGTAAGCTTATACAAGCCGAGATTACTATGCGAAAAAGTATCCATATCACTCAAAGGCTTCTTCAGAAGGTGTGTCAGAAGTATACGTATGGCACGGCCATGCATGGCAATAAGAATGGTGCTCTCTTCCGGTCGTGACAGTATGGTTTCAATCACAGGTTCCTGTCGCTGCAAAACCTCCAGCGGGCTCTCCCCTCCTTCGATGGCGAGGCCGGTCTCTCCGGCCTTCCAGGCAAGCGACAGCTCTTTGAAATAATCCCCGTTCATACTGAAAGTCGTCTGACCTTCATAAACGCCCCAGCATATCTCATTCAAGCCCGAAAAACTCTCACAAGGCACACCCTGCTCGATAAATTGCTGGACGGATTGTATGGTTCGCTTCAGCTTGGAAGTGTAAATACGCTTGAAAGGTACATGCGCATAGGTATCAAAAAAAGCCTCTGCCTGCGCTCTCCCGAATTCATTCAGGTCGGCATCTATACCACTCCCCTGAACGATACCCTTCCTGTTGAAGTCCGTCTCCCCGTGCCTGATCAGATAAATAGTCTTACTCCTCAATATTTTTGTATTATTTTGATAAAAATTTTGCAGAAAATATGTTTTTGACTATATTGACGATTACAAATTTATACATTTTTAATATGTTTCAAAAAAAAATATACGCTTGAAGACCTGAATAATCTGAGCAAAAACACCATCTCGGAACATCTCGGGATTGAATTTACCGGGATCCTCGACCAGGAAATTTGCGCCAGAATGCCAGTGGATTCCCGCACCAGGCAGCCATTCGGTCTTCTTCATGGAGGAGCCTCGGTGGTACTGGCTGAAACACTGGGCAGTATTGCCTCTTACTTTTGTCTGAAAGACCCGGCCCAACAACACACGGTCGGATTGGAAATTAATGCCAACCATCTCCGGTCCGTCACGGAAGGATATGTTCACGGGG
>CAZAVR010000042.1:0-6006 GCA_964488435.1 uncultured Cytophagales bacterium
AATACAAAGCGGATAGAGCTGTAGGATTTAACCAGTAGGAATTCTGCCTCTTTGGGGGTAAGCCATTCTATCTTTTCAATGTCTTCTTCAGTCTGAGGTGCCATTTTTGAATCATCCAGACAATCAGCCAGGTACCACTTTGTACGTTTTAGTATTTTGTTACTTCCGACGTTATACGTATGCCATGTGGTACATATTTTTTCGCGCAATACAGATTTTACCCCCGTTTCTTCCTCTATTTCCCGTACTGCCGCAGCTTTAGAACGTTCACCTTTGTCCAGTTTGCCTTTGGGTAAATCCCAGTGTTTCCTTCTGTAGATCAACAGGTACTTCTGGCCTTTTACGACAACCCCTCCTGAAGCTTTTAAAATACTGAACTGCGATTTGATTTTTTCTTCAATCAATGATCTGTCCGAACATCCCAGTGTGACGGATAGCAATTGCTCCGGAAGTTTGTTTTGAATCGCTTCGAGGATCTGCAAGGAAGCAGCTTCGGTGACATTGAGGATGAGCAAATGTCCGGTAAAGACGATGGACGGTATTTTTGTGAGACGGGCATCGACTATTTTATCAAAGTGGGAGCTATCCAGGACTGATATTTCCTTTTTTCCAAGAATTGTCAGCGGGTGGTCATTGATAAAAATAATCATGTGTTGATTTTAGAATTTGAAAAGCCAAAAATAAGTAAAAGACTTTTTTAGTCTGAGTTTATTATTTATAAATTTGTATTGGACCAACGGCTAACCTACTTGGAAATTCTGATAATTTTAACCCTGATTCTTTTGAATGGTGTTTTTTCTATGTCTGAAATTGCACTAGTGTCCTCCAGAAAGTCAAAATTAGAAACGGCTGCCCGACAAGGTGACAGCAGTGCCAGAGCGGCGCTCGACCTGGCCAACTCTCCGAACCGGTTTCTTTCCACCGTACAGATTGGTATTACACTCATAGGTATTCTTACAGGGGTATACAGCGGTGACAGGATTACCTCAGATTTTGAGGCGTTCCTGAGACAATATGCCATTATTTCTGCCTACGCACATCCTTTGGCAGTAGGGCTGGTGGTACTTTTTATTACCTATTTTACCCTTGTATTGGGCGAGCTTGTTCCTAAGCGTATAGGCATGGCCCATCCGGAAGGAGTTGCGAAGCTGGTGGCGGCACCGATGAACATCTTGTCAAAAATAACAGCTCCTTTTATTTCCCTGCTAGGTTTTTCAAGCGATCTGCTCATTCGTGTTCTCAATCTGAAACCAAGCGACAACTCGGTTACAGAAGAGGAGATCCGCAGCCTGATACAGGAGGGTACCTCCGGAGGGGTTTTTTGAGGAAATAGAACAGGAAATTGTCCATAACGTTTTCCAACTCGGAGACCGCAAGGTCGCTTCCCTTATGACCAACCGTCAGGAGATTGTCTGGCTGGATATAGAGGATTCGATGGATGACATCAAGGCGAGGATTTATGAGACCAAACACTCCGTTTATCCGCTTTGCCGGGAGACCGTAGATAATGTCCTGGGTCTGATCTACGTAAAGGATTTACTTGGGATCGAATTGGGTGCGCAGCCCAGTGATTTTCTTCTGAGTATTAAGAAAGAGCCCGTTTACCTTCCGGAAACGAACCGTGCTTATCAGGCCCTTGAGAAATTCAAAGAAAACAGGGTTTACTTCGGAATAATCGTCGATGAATACGGTGGGGTAATGGGCGTGATTACCATGCACGACATCGTGGATGTTTTGATAGGTGATATATCGGAAAGCGATGAATATGAATACGAAATCACAGACAGGGGAGACGGATCCTTTCTTATTGACGCGCAGATCCCGTTTGATGATTTTACGCAGTATTTTGAACTTAGTTTGATGGAGACAGAACGGAAGGAGCTTGCCGGTTTTAACACACTGGGCGGGTTTGTACTTCACATATTGGAGGATATCCCTGAGACGGGGGAGAAATTTGAATGGAAGAATTTCACCTTCGAGGTGGTAGATATGGACAAGAACCGCATAGACAAAATATTGGTTACCCAGCATGAAGCTGAGTAACCGGGATATCTGATCCGGGAGAGATGATTTTAGACCCCCACCAGGTCGTGTTCGTCTGTTTTTATTTTTTCTTCTATGTAAGCGATAATCAGATCGGCAATGTCCACACCGGTCGCCGCTTCGATGCCTTCCAGTCCGGGAGATGAATTGACTTCTAAAAGAAGAGGGCCTCTGGCCGACTGCAGCAGATCGACGCCCGCTACCTTTACACCCAGTGCTTTGGCAGCAGTTATGGCTGTGGTTTCTTCCAGTGCTGTAAGCTGTATGGGCTCACTTGTCCCGCCACGGTGAAGATTGGAGCGAAAATCGCCGTCCTGACCTTGTCGTTTCATCGCAGCGACCACCTTGCCGTTGATCACAAAAGCGCGTATGTCGGCTCCTTTTGATTCTGCAATAAATTCCTGGATCATAAAATTGGCCCTAAGTCCATAAAAGGCTTCAATGGTTGACTTAGCCGCCTTCGCTGTTTCAGCTAACACCACACCAACACCCTGCGTGCCTTCCGTTAATTTTACGATCACCGGAGGGCCGCCTACAATTTTGATCAGGTCGGCTACCTGATCGGATGTTTTGGCAAATACAGTTTTTGGAATATCGATTCCTGCTTTGGTCAGAATTTGCAAGGTTCTGAGTTTATCTCTGGATCTTACTATAGCCTGAGATTTTACTGTGGTGAAGATTTTCATCATTTCGAATTGCCTGACTACGGCGCAGCCGAACGACGTCACAGAAGCACCGATTCTGGGAATAATGGCATCAATTTTCGTGATTTTTTTTCCCTTGTAGTAAATAGCCGGTTTGCCTTCCTCGACGACGAGAAAGCATTTGGTGTGGTCAATGACCACCGAGGTGTGGCCTCTGCGTTTTATAGCCTGACTCAGCTGTTTGGTGGAGTACAGGTTTGGATTGGTTGAAAGAATAGCGACTTTCACCTTAAATAGGTTTAAACGTTTATTATTTAGCTTGTTTTAATGAAACATCGACGACAAAGCGCTTCCGTAGAAACTTCCTGCCGAGTAAGACAGGATAGTTCATTTCAGAGCGATTGGCAAGCGAAAACTCAGCGGTGAATTTTTTCCCAAAGAAGAGAATTTGTGTCTTAATTACATAACGTTTCTCGACCAGCCCGGATGAATTTTTTATTAATTTTTCACGGTAATCCGTTGTGTGGAATGATTTCGGATTTGCACCGGGTCCGAGATCCATCCGGAAAGTGAGCGTTGCCACACCGTTTGTCTCATAGAGGCGGATGCCGGTGCAGTGAACCGACGATATGCCCGCACCGGTATCTACTCTGGCATGAACCCCAAAATAGCCGAATTCAGGGAAATCCACCACTTCGGTAGCCCCAATGGTTTTTTTTGTCCTTGGTATGCGGGAGCTGGACACGAATTTTACTGTTTTTTGAAAAACATGGAAAGTGTGAGAGACAAGTCCAGAAATACCATTTTCGCTCTGACATTGCGTTCTACGTGAAAGTAGGCTTCATTGACCTCCTGTACCATCTTTTCCAGGGATGCCTGATCTATCGTTTTGGAGAAGTTTTTTACGAACCCCAATTGATCGTCTTTTACCCGTAAAAGGGGACGGGCATCGTGCATCCAGATAAACATGTCTCTGAAAAGGCGCAGCGAATAGTCGAATATGCCTTTCTGGAGTTCTTTTGATAAGGAGTCGAATTCATCTGCCTGCCTGACCAGTTGATTTACATCGTTGCGAAAGCACGCGCGCATCCAGTCGGCGAACCATACGTGGCGTTCGTCAGTGTTCTCCCCGAGCATACTCAGGGCCTGCGAGAGATTTCCGTCGCTTACGAAGGCGATTTCGGAAGCAGTTGCTGGGTTAATGTCGCTGTTTTTTTGCAGATAATTACTGACTTCATCATCCGTAAGTGCAGGGATCATTACCCGTTGTGTTCTGGATAGGATGGTCGTCAGCAATTTGTCCGCCTGGTCTGTTACCAGCAGAAACAACGTCTTTTCAGGCGGTTCTTCAAGTATTTTAAGCAGTGCATTGGCCGAGGCGATGTTCATGATCTCTGCTTTCCAGATAACCAGGATCTTGTATTCACCTTCGAAAGATTTGAGATACAGTTTTTTTAGAATATTCCTTGATTCTTCTACAGGAATGTTCCCCTGTTTGTTTTCGGCATTGATATATTCCAGCCAGTCCGGAAGGCTTCTGTACGGGCTTTCTGCTATGAATTTTCTCCAATAAGGCAGAAATGCGTCGCTGTTGTTTCCATTTACGACTTTGGAAGTCGCTATCGGGAAAATCATGTGAAGGTCCGGGTGAACAAGTTTTTCTGTTTTTATACAGGAAGCGCATCTTCCGCAGGAGTCAGCATCGGATTTTTCTTCGCAATTGATATACTTGGCAAATGCCAGTGCCATAGCCAGGGCGCTTCCACCGGTTTTACCCTCAAATAGCTGCGCATGAGCAACGTGGTTATTCTTTACGGATCTGACCAGCGTCGACTTTACATGTTCTCCTCCCGGAATGTCGCTAAACTGCATCAAAGTTCGTTTCTAAATGAGTGTATATCATTTTCAGAGCGCTGAAGCAAAGTGCGTTCATAAATTTCCCAAAGTATGGACTCATCCTGTTCACTGAATTGGCGTCCTTTTTGGGTAATGGTTTCTTTGATCACGGCAAGGGCTTTATCATAGCGATAGGCCGAAAACCCCGATAACTGCCCCCCCCAGGAAAAAGACGGTATATGTTTGGGCTGAAAATCTGCTCCGTAAACATTGACATTTACACCTACTACTGTGCCGGTATTGAACATAGTGCTTATCCCTGCTTTGCTGTAATCACCTATAAACACTCCGCAGAAAAGCAGACCGGTATTTTCAAGCTTATTGCTGACGTAGCTGAACAGTTTGACAGGGGAGTAGTCATTTTTCAGATTGGAGTTATTGGTATTTGCGCCCAGGTTACACCATTCACCGATGACAGAATTCCCCAGATAGCCATCATGGGCTTTGTTGGAATGACCATACAAAACAGCATTATTCACCTCACCACCAACTTTGCAGAACGGCCCCAGTGTGCAATTGGGCCTTATTTTCGTGCCCTGGCTGAGTACGGATCCTTCTCCCATGGCAAAAGGCCCCTGAATGGTACAGCCTTCCCCGATAATGGCATTCTTTCCGATATAGATAGGGCCATTTTCTGCATTCAGGACGGCAGCTTTTATGGATACGCCTTCTTCTATGAAAATATTTTCGGCGTTGTAAACTGAAGTGAAGGGATCTGCAATCTCAGCAGATTTTCTGCCCTCAGTCAGGCGGATAAAATCTGCTTTTATCTGTGCTCCGTTCTCGGTGGTGATATGCCACAGGTTTCTGATAATGGTAAAGCTGTTTTTGAAAACGGAGGGCTTAAGATGGCTGACCGGTTCCTCGGGAGACCATCGTGCGTTGGTTCTTACAGCAATGATTTCATTTGTCGCCGTAAGCAGTACGCTTTCCTTTTCAAGAGAATGGATGCGTTCTGTAAGCTCTGCGTCGGGGCATATCGCACCGTTTATATAGAGATTGTCGTCAGAGATAGCCAGTGGGTATTTCTCAGAGAGATAATCCTGAGTCAGGTAGGAGGCCTGTGTCTGTAATGAAAAATTCCACTTTTCAGTGATGGTCTGAATTCCGCATCTCAACCCGGACACCGGGCGGGTGTAAGTAAAGGGCAAAAGTTGGAGCTGGATGGTGGGGTCGTCAAAAAGAATCAAATTGAGTTGAGAATCAGAACCATTGGCCATAATTACTGGGATTTTACATAACTGACTTCTATACTGTCGACCAAATTTCAGTAATTTCCCCGTCAATCCAAACAAAAACGACTTCCCTTGTGTAAGGAAAGTCGTTTTTGTTTGCGTTGAAAAGTACTTCTGAAAACTACTTCTTCGCGTATTTCTTCATAAACTTGTCCACGCGACCTGTTGTATCCAGCAAAGTGTTTTTA
>CAZAVR010000042.1:6016-15051 GCA_964488435.1 uncultured Cytophagales bacterium
TTTTTACCAGTGTAGAAAGGGTGAGACTTTGATGAAACTTCTATTTTGTACACAGGGTATTCATTTCCATCTTCCCATTGGATGGATTCTGTGGTTTGAATAGTAGAACGGGTCAGGAATTTATAGTCGCTTGACAAATCCCAAAATACAACCTGTCTGTAGTTGGGATGAATATCTTTTTTCATTGCCTTTGGTATTAATTCTTATTTGTAAGATAGTTCTATAATCGGAGTGCAAAAGTAAGCTATTTTTTTTATTTTAAAAATATAAGTTGCAATGTTGTTTAGAAAATTTGAGTATTAATTCTTTTTTTAAGTAGTTTGAAGGCAGATTAAACGGCTTTTCCTATTTCTCCATCATGGGTTCAAAAACTTCCAGACCGATCGTTACTTTAACAGTAAGCCCGGCCCTTGACATCAGTTCGACTGTACACCGTATTGTTCCGGAAAACAAACTGCGCTGTCAGAGACCCGTTTTTGAGGCGGGCGGTGGCGGTATTAACGTGGCAAAAGCCATCACGCGGCTAGGTGGAAAACCTATCGCAGTATTCGCAGCAGGCGGCCCTACCGGTAGAAGACTCCAGGGGTTGGTAAAGGCTGAAGGCGTTGAAACGGAAGTGGTAGAGACCAAGGAATGGACGCGTGAGAACTTTAACGTCCATGAGACTTCGACAGGGTTGCAGTATCGTTTCGGGATGCCCGGAGCAGATCTGATGCCTACTGAGGTGGATGCATTGCTTGATGCGATTCAGGATTTAAGCCCTGCCCCCTCTTTTCTGATAGCGAGTGGTAGTTTGCCGGCAGGAGTTCCATCGGATTTTTATGGCAGGGTAGCAGCCATTGCCAAGGAAAAAGGTTCAAAATTTATAGTGGATACATCGGGGGATTCCCTAAGAGATGCGCTTGATAAGGGAGTTTATTTGTTAAAACCGAATGTATTGGAGCTCAGTCAGCTTGTAGGTGTTGATAAATTGGAAATGGATGAACTGGATGATGCTGCTCAGGCCCTGATTGTCAGAGGGAATTGTGAAGTAGTGGTGGTTTCACTCGGTGCGATGGGTGCGATTCTGGTTACCAGGGATCAGGTCGAACATATTCCTGCGCCGCCGGTGCAAACGAAAAGTACAGTAGGAGCGGGAGATTGTATGGTTGCGGGCATCGTCTGGACCCTGTCACAGGGAAAGTCCCTGCGTGATGCTGTCCTAATGGGTGTCGCCTGCGGCTCCGCGGCAACGATGAATCAAGGGAGCGAGATTTTTAAAATGCACGATGTGGAACGAATCCTTGATTGGCTCAACCGATACGGACAGCGTTACAGCACGATAGAATTCTGATATTTCCGGAAAGCAGATTAAGAGAAATTCTGTCCTTGAGAGACATCAATTTCTTTGTACTGCATGCGGTAAAGATGGGCGTAATAGCCATCCTTTTCCAGGAGTTTTTCGTGGGTTCCTTCTTCCTTGACTTCGCCTTTGTCGATAACAATGATCTTGCTGGCTTCCTGAATAGTAGACAGCCGGTGGGCAATCACAATGGCAGTGCGACCCTTCATCAGTTTTTTGATGGCTTGCTGTATGAGTGCTTCTGTTTCAGAGTCTACAGAAGAAGTGGCTTCGTCAAGTACGATGATCTTGGGTTCGTAGACCATGGCCCTTACAAATGATATAAGTTGCCTCTGCCCCACCGACAGGGTGGCGCCGCGCTCCATTACTTTGTAGGAATATCCTCCCGGAAGTCTCTGAATAAAATCATGCACACCCACCATTCGTGCCGCCTCTTCTATTTTTTCGTAAGAGATATCTTTGTTTCCCAGGCGTATGTTATTTTCTATACTGTCGGAGAAGAGAAAAACGTCCTGTAAAACCACACCTATGTTTTTTCTGAGTTCATTCAACTTGTATTGATGTACTTCGACATCGTCAACCAATATTTCGCCTTTGTTGATGTCATAAAAGCGACTTAGCAGATTGACAATAGACGACTTCCCGGCTCCTGTAGCGCCGACAAAGGCGATCGTTTCTCCTTCGTTGACTTTGAAATTTATATCCTTCAGGACATAGTTTTCTTCGTTGTATGCGAACCATACATTCTTGAATTCAACTTTACCTTTAAAGTCTTTAGGGACATAATTTCCATCGTCTACTGTATAGTCATCGCTGTCTAATACCTTCAGTATCCTGTCCGTACTCACGATACCCATCTGAAGGGTATTGAAACGGTCGGCCAACTGCCTTATCGGCTGAAAAAAAAGGTTGATAAACATCACGAATGCGGTGACCGTTCCGAAGGAAATTTCCTGGTTCATGATTTGCTGTGAGCCGTACCAGGCTACCAGACCTATGCCGCAGGCGGAAATAACGTCAGCGACAGGGAAGTATATCGAATAGTAAAGAACGGACCTTATGTTCGCATCCCTGTGTTCTTTATTGATCTCTTTGAATTTTTTGAGTTCTTTTTCTTCATTGCTGAAAATCTGAACGATGTTCATTCCTGTGATATGTTCCTGTACAAAAGTATTCAGGTTGGACACCGCCGCGCGTACCTCGTTGAAAGCGTCTTTTACCTTTTCTTTGAAAATGTAGGTACTTATCAACATCAGCGGGATCATGGAAAGGCTGATCAGCGACAATTTCCAGTTGGTGTAAAACATCACACCAATTATGAGTGTGAGTTGAAGCAGATCACCTACAATGGCGGCCATGCCATCACTGAATACATCTGACAGCGTCTCCACATCCGAAATGGTTCGGGTAACCAGCCGGCCGATAGGCGTATTGTCAAAATATTTCAATCGGAGGCCAACTATTTTCTTGTAAACCTGGAGTCTTATATCATTGATAATCTGTTGTCCCAGCCAGCCGGAAAGGTACGTATTGATAAACTGGACAATTCCTTTGAAAGCGAGCAGGATAATCATCAGGATGGTCATCTGCAGCAGCTCACTATAGTTCCGTTCTGCAATCGAATGGTCGATGGTATATTTAATCAGAAGCGGCAAAAGCGGAGCCAGAATAGAGCTCAGCACGATGATGGCTATAAGGGTATAAAAGTACCTTTTGTAAGGTCGTACAAAAGAGTAGAGACGCCTTAGCGTAGGCAGATCAAATATTTTTCCGCTTTTGGTTTCCTGATTCACAATGTCTAGAAAAGAGTTCCGGCGATGAATTCGTTAGAACCGGTGTATCTTTTCCGTAACGCAAATTCACTCCGGAAAGTTGCTATCTCTTACAAAAGTTGAGAAATATGACGAGAACTTTATAAATTTGTTTCTTATCGACAAGTAAATTTATTGTACCCCGGAAATTGTCAATTCGTTATAGTATTCTTTTTTTTGTCTGTTCTGCCTTTGTTTGCTTTCAGGATATAAAGGCTCAGGAGGTGTTGTGGGCATCCAGGATATTGGGTTATTCGTCGGAGTACAGGCCAAGCCAGTTTGGCGATGAATACAGAGCTATCCAGGTTTTACATGAGCCGAATAAGCTTCCCGGCGTGGGTGACAGCCCTTGCGCATGGACGCCGGCGCTACCCGACGGACTGTCCGAGGAGTGGATCAAGGTTGGTTTTGAGAAGCCTTTGTCACTAAAACAGTTGGCTATTGCCGAGAACTTCAACGCGGGTGCGCTGGTGCGTGTGTATGCCTACGATGTTGCCGGAAGGGAGTATCTGGTTGGAGAGGGAGCTGCGCTGGCGCCTGGACAAGAGAGAGGGCGTCTTCTCAGGCTTTTTCCGGATATCGGTAGTTCCGTTAAAGTGGATGCTGTAAAATTGGTTATGAGGCCTTCTAAGGTGCCCGGGTACAATCAGATTGATGCCATTGGTATCTCTTCTTCTTTAACGCCTGTTCAGGTGGGTGTAAAAGTGGCAGCCGATGCTCCTGCACGTGTGGCGAAGGAAGACCTGGGGAAAAATATAAATGGGAAGGGCGAACAAGTGGCGCCTGTGATTTCGCCGGATGGCAATACCCTTTACTTTACAAGAAGCGGACATCCCGGCAACGTAGGATCGCCGGATCGGCAGGACGTGTGGTATGCTGTGCTTCAAAAGAATGGAACCTGGGGTGAAGCGGTAAATATCAAAGCGCCGATCAATACAGCGGATAATAACGCCGCTATAGGTATATCCCCGGCAGGGAAAACACTTTATCTGCTCAATACGTACCTCCCGGACGGCAGCATGGGAGGCGGACTTTCGAAATCGTTTCTTACCTCGGCGGGATGGAGTAAACCTGTAGCCTGTGAGATCAGAAACTATTATAACCTTGATGCATCGCAAGAGGTGGAGTTTGCTGTCTCTCCCAAAGGCAATGTATTGATTATGGCGGTGTATCGCCGCGACACAAGGGGACGAAAGGACCTGTATGTTTCATTTTTGAGCGGTGACGGCACCTGGTCGGAGCCTGCCAATATGGGCGCTGCGCTCAACACCGCTGATACCGAAGGTGCACCGTTCCTTGCACCCGATAATAAAACCCTGTATTTTACTTCTTTCGGACACCGCGGGTATGGGAGCGGAGACATTTTTGTTTCCAGAAGGCTTGATGATACCTGGCTCAACTGGTCAAAGCCCGAAAACCTGGGGCCCGGGATTAACTCGCCCTATTGGGACGGGTATTTTTCCATTCCGGCATCAGGGGAATATGCCTACCTGAGTTCCAATGAGAACGTGGCCCGTAAAGACCATCTGTACAGAGTCCGGCTTTATCCTTCTGTAAAGCCCGAAGCGCTGGCTGTGGTATCGGGGGCAGTTACAAACGCAGACAGTAAAATACAGTTGAAGGCCAGATTGTTGGTTGACGACGCCAGAACCAATGAGGCTGTTGATTCACTTGACTATGATCCTGCGACAGGGGAATATAAAATGCTGTTGCCACTTGGAAGAAATTATCGTTTGACTGCCCTAACTGACGGCTTTTTACCCTATACGGAATCTTTGGATTTTTCAAATGATAAAGGATCTGTAATCAGGCGGGCCGATCTGCGTCTCGTGCCTTTGATTCCAGGGAAAAAGATAGCTTTGAACCAAATTTACTTTGCGCAGAGCAGCCCTGTGATTGATTCCCTCTCGTTGCCTGAGCTTCAACGTATCCTGCAGTTGATGAAGAAACATCCGGACATGGAGATTCTCCTCGAAGGTCATACTGACAACCAGGGAGACTTTCAGAAGAACCTGATATTGTCTGAAGAGCGCGTGGCCGCCGTAAGAGAATTTTTAATCAGCCGGAAAATTGATGGAAAGAGGATACAGATCAAAGCCTGGGGAGCGTCGCGCCCGGTGGGGAATAATCTGACCGAAGACTCCCGGAAGCGGAACAGAAGGGTTGAGTTTACGATATTGAAAATCTGATATTAATTTCCTATCCTCTTTATTTTAGCTATTTTTGGCAAAATTTATGTCGGCCTGATGAGTCTTTTGAATAGGAATATCCACATCCCAATACTTGCTTTTATACTTCTTGCAGGTCTGATACTTCGTTTTTACAGACTGGACAACCATAGTATTTTCTTTGATGAAAAAAGCACCATGGTTGTAAGTCAGGGAATTGTGCTGGAAGGAGCCAACCAGAAAGACGTATTTTCGAAGCCGACGTTTACACCTGCAGAGTTTTGGTCTCACAAGACCTTCGATGATTACTGCGAGGCGATGACGCGCAGCGACATAGGAAACAGCCCATTCTACTATTTTTTACTCCATCTTTGGATGGATGTGTTCGGACTTTCTGATTTCTCGGCAAGGTCGCTTTCTGTTTTTTTTAGCGTATTGACTATTCTTTTTACTTACCTGTTTGCATCGCGTTTTTTTTCGGTAGGTGTTGCACTTCTCGCTGCTGCCATCGTTGCGATAGAGCCGTTCTTTATTGCCTATAGTCACCAGGCCAGAAATTACTCCCTTACTTTTTTTCTTACGCTGCTTTCCACCTGGTTTTTTCTGAGGTTGATTGAAAATGTAAACAAAAACCGTAAAAGCGCCGGTTTATACCTGGGATATATTATCGTTTCGGGTTTGTGTCTGCTGTCTCATTTTCTGACCGTTTCTGTATTTCTTGCACATGGTATTTACGTGATTTTCTTTGTGAAAATGCATCGCTGGCCCCGTATAGCGTTGGCCGGACTTCTTTCATTGACGGGCATTGTCTGGTGGATGACCATGGGAGGAGGGGTATGGACTTTGCGTACATTGGCCTACCAGGCGGACCTTTATCGGCACATGGCGGAGACCAACCCATTTAACAACAGATATGGTTTGATTCTGCCAGCGACGATTCCTAATGTTTTTTTCAAATCAATTCCCATATTTTCGGATTTAATCATATTTACCAACGGCCTGTCTGAGGCTTTGGAAGGGAAAAAAAACACGCTGCTGTCACTGGCCACGGGGATAGGGCTGATTCTGCTTTATCATTTCAGAAGAAATAGCGGTTATAAAACGGACCTTATTGTTCCTTCAGTCCTGTTGATCGGTATGGGTTTTGTCTACACCAACCGGCCACTGCAATTTAGTATCCTTTCGGTTTCAGTATTTGCGCTGTCTTTTTTGCCGGATCTTCACAGGCGCGCGCATCGTGATACCAAGAGGCGGTTGTGGTTTCTTTACATTATTTCTCTTGTTCCAACTCTGTTCCTGATCGCTTTCGCCTTTAAAAACGGGCATACTTACGGCCTTACGCAGCGTTATTCCGGATTTTCTTTTCCTTATGTCATTATTCTGGTGAGCCTTCTTATCACGAATTTCGGCAGGATTCGCCCGGGTTTCAGATATCCGGTACTTTTTTTGCTTATCATACAGCTTGGTTTTGTGATGCTACGTCTCAACGAATTCTATCAGGATCGTTCCGTGAAGTACGGTTACTTTGCCAAACCAAGGCGCGACAATCCTTATTATGAAGCGGCGCAGGTTATCAGAGATTATTACAAACCGGGCGACACCGTGTTTTACCCTGCTCCGCCGGTAGTCATGGATTCGAAAATGGATAGTACGTTTCTGTCCTATTCTATCCAGGATGCACAGCTTACCAATCTCTATCTCCCCAAAAATGCGGAATATACCCAGGCGATGAATCGTCGCGACCTGGACCGGATTATATTGAAGCGCAGAGCGGAAAGCGACTGCCTCACGGTAGTTAACCTCAGGAATGTGCGTTATTAGTTTTCCTTACAGTAAGGCAGCACGCATTTTTTTTTCCTCCATAGAAATAAAGCTTACCTTTGCCGTAGAAAGAGCTATCTTCTTTGAAACACCATAGCCTATATGCTTACCAAATCAGAAATCCTTGCCCATCCGGACCAGCTTAGCGGCGAGCTTCGTTTGAAGGTATTAAAGCTTTACAATGAGGCAAACGCCGGACATATTGGTTGTTCGTTGAGTTGTATCGATTTGATCGTAGCCGTTTTGTTTCTGAACAAGGCAGAAGAGGACACCTTTATTCTTTCAAAAGGCCATGCAGCGGCCTCTCTTTATGCCAGTCTGAACTTACTAGGGGAAATTAGTGATGCACAACTGGCCACCTACTATCTCGACGGAACTACGCTTCCGGCACATCCGGCAGCCGGACATTACAGCGGGATTCCTTTTGCTACGGGGTCGCTGGGACACGGGTTTCCCATCGCTGCCGGTGTGGCGCATGCCTCTAAAATAAGAAATGATGGAGCTATGTCTTATGTGCTGATGTCAGACGGTGAAACCAACGAAGGCACCACCTGGGAAGCTGCACACTATGCATTGGCAAATCAACTGGATAACCTGATTGTAGTGATAGACAAAAATGGTCTGCAGGGATTTGCACATACAAAGGACGTCCTGGGGGAAACAGCAGCCCCTGAGAAGTGGAGGGCTATCGGGTTTGAGGTACTGGAAGTGAATGGGCATGACATTGAGGAGATTAACAGGGCTGTTCAGTATCTGAAAGGACAAAAAAATGGAATTCCGAAAGTGATTGTCGCCAACACGATCAAAGGTAAAGGCGTCAGCTACATGGAAAACAGGATGGAGTGGCATTATTTGCCTATGAACCCGGCACAGTTCGATCTGGCTGTTCAGGAGGTTACCGAAAAATATTTAAATCAACTTGCGGATGTCTGAGAATTTACCACGTTATAGTGATAAAATAGCTGAGCTTAAAGGACCTGTTTTTATATTTGGTGCAAGTGGTTTCATCGGAGCCAATCTTTTCAATGATATTTTTAAGATCCGGAAGGACTGTTACGCATTGACGCACGACGCCACTAAAGCCTGGAGGCTTAAGTTGCTGAATGTGCCGTTTGAAAATATTGTGCATTGCGATATTGTATCCCCGAGTTCAGTAAAGGAGGTGTTTGAAAAATACAATCCGGGAACTGTATTCAACCTCGCTGCTTACGGAGCATACAGTAAGCAAAGCAATATCAACCTGACTTATGAGACCAATCTGATCGGAACTGCGAACATATTGGAGCAATGCAGTAAGGAAACGGTTTACATCCATGCAGGAAGCAGCTCGGAATATGGGTTCAATTGTACTTCTCCGAAGGAAACTGACAGGGTAGAACCCAATAGCCATTACGCCGTTTCCAAAGTGTCTGCGGCTTATCTGCTTGAGTTCTATGCCAGGGTGCATCAGCTGAAGACGCTTAATCTCAGACTTTATTCGATTTATGGCTACTGGGAGGAGCCGGACAGACTCGTGCCGCGGTTGATCGAAAAAGTAAGACAAAAAAGTCTTCCTCAACTGGTCTCGCCTGATATAAGCCGTGACTTTGTATTTATTGAAGACTGTGTCGAGGCGTTCCTGGTCGCTGCCCTCGAAGTAAGCGAGAAAACAGCCGGGAGGTCATATAATATTGCTACCGGGCGTAAAACTACGATCGGTGACCTGGTCGCCTTATCAAGAGCCTCCTTTGGTGTAAGTCAGGAGCCTGTGTGGGGAAGTATGGGTAACAGAAAATGGGACCTGGCCGATTGGTATGGCGATCCGCAGGCAATGGAGCGTGATTTTTCATGGAAGGCTGCTACATCCCTGGAGGAGGGACTGGCTAAGTACAAACAATGGCAGGAAGAGATCGG
>CAZAVR010000043.1:0-15046 GCA_964488435.1 uncultured Cytophagales bacterium
CGGACCTGCTGCGCTTCATGTAGGAGACGGGAGCCAGATCATCTCCCAGACTTCAGCAGGGGCAAAAACCACTGTTTTTGTCGGTAATAATGGGGTGGAACGCTTTGGGCTTTCGGAGGCTCGCCTTGAACAGGAGCGGTTGGAAAACGGGTATTATCCCATATTGATAAATGAATATACGGACGATCAGGGGATTCGGTATACACAGGAGTCTTTTTCTGATTACACATCGTACACTACTCAGTTGGTCAGCTTTGTGAAAATCAGGGTTGATAAAGGTAAATCGAAAAGCAACACCGCGCGTTTGGACCTTTGGTTTTCCGACAAACAGGTGACGTTCGAGCAAAATCTACTCAGGTCGGATGGGCAGGTACGGGCCATTTTCAGCCCGGGCGCCAAACAGTCGGAGGGTAACAGGGTGACCTACGAACTGGATATCAGCAACGGAAGTAAGGAGATTTATATCGCCAGGCTCCTTCATCCGGCTCCCTGCGCGCTGACCCAAATGAACGGGGAAGTATTTGACATCGAAAAATCAGAGCTAAAGGGGTACTGGGACGGTGAACTGGATAAAGGAGCCACTTTCGAAGTCCCGGAAGAGCTGGTGAATCATGCGCGTAAAAACCTGTTGATTCAGAACCTTTACATGGGCTACCTGTATAGCATAGGTAACTTGTACGAAACGTGGTATCAGGTAGAAGGGAACGATGCTGCGGAAGTGATGGGTCAGCATGGTTATGTAAAGCAGGAACAGGCCATACACGAGGTGCTGCTTACCCGACCGCCGAGAAGATACCGGAATTGGGAAATCGGGGAGTTGATGGCGCACATCGCTCAGTACTATTATTTGACCGGAGATACCGCTTTCATAGAAAGACACAAGCCTCGCTTTCTTGGCTTCATGGCTGATTTTGAGAAGCAAATGAGTGCACCTAACAACCGCGGGATCCTGGATGTGGCGGTTTTTTCGGGAGATATTGACGAGAAACTCATTTACCTTCATCATCAGACATCGGCCTGGCGCGGCATGCGGGATATGTCTTTAATCATAAAAAATCTGGGCGACGCTGAAAACGGCAACAAATACCTCCAACTGGCCGACGTGCTCCGCGAACGCCTTCTGAAAGGAGTGGATGAAGGCAAAACAGTACTCCCCGATTCAAGCATCTTTATTCCGACGGAGTTGTTTAAGAACCCTAAACCCACTCCCTATAGTCAGATAACCGCCGAACGTTACAGTTCCTACTGGAATCTTTGCTTTCCTTACGCGGCTGCCTCCGGTATTCTGAGTGATTCGGATTTACGGGGATACTATGACTATCTGAAAAAACACGGTGCTTTTTTACTGGGGATGGTGCGCTTTAATTATTACCCCGTCCCTGTCGGAGAATACCGGAGAGATGGTTTGCCTGGTTACAAGACCACCGGTGTAGATAATGTATACGGGCCAAATGTCAGTCGTGTCATGTCGGTATTGGATGATCCTGACCGGCTCGTGCTTTCGTTTTATGGTAAGCTCGCACACGGAATGACGCGCAATACGTTTATTTCCGGAGAGGGCGATACCGTGGGTGAATACCCCGGGGAATTTTATCGGACGATGTACCTAAGCCCGAGCAGCTTTAACAACAGCTGGTTCCTGATGATGCTGAGACTCATGCTGGTGGCTGAAACAGACCGAAAGGAAAACGGACTTCCGGAGCGGTTGAACCTGGCTTATTCGACTCCAAGGGCCTGGCTGGAGCAGGGTAAAAAAATCAACGTGGCGAATGCGCCTACGCGCTTTGGTAAGATAGACTACAAGATTGAATCTTTTATAGATGAGCGTTTGGTAAAGCTGAGTATAAGTTTGCCAGAGGGTATTCAAAAGGCTGCGGGAGTTTCGATTCGGCTGCGTACGCCTGGCAAGAAACAGATATCAGGTATAGTTATCAATGGGAAGAAACACCAAGATTTCGATAATGCCAGTGAAACCATTCATCTGTCAGGAAAGCAGGGAAAACTCGATATCACTGTTCGATACAAAAAAAGCAATTAATCCGAAGGTTTATATCAAATGAACGGCAGTAGCCAGTGAAGGGCCATCACGCCCATCAGTCCGGTGACCGAAACCAGCGTTTCCATTACTGACCAGGTTTTTAACGTGTCCACCATAGACAATTGAAAATACTCGCGGAAAAGCCAGAAACCTGCATCATTCACATGTGAGAACATCATGCTGCCTGCACCTATGCTCAGGACCATCAGATTGGGATCTACCCCGTTGGCCCCGAGCATTGGCAGCATAAAACCGGCCGTCGTGATACCTGAAACTGTTGAGGAACCCACGCAAACACGGATAAGTGCCGCCATTCCCCAGCCAAGAATGTAGGGGTGGACGGTGGAGTGCGACATCATTTCAGCGATGGATTGACTCACACCCGCCAGGATAAGTACTTCTTTGAAAGCGCCGGCTCCTCCGAAGATGAGAAAAAGCATCGCAACATCCTTTACCGCGTCGGTCAACCAGTTGGTGATTTCCTGCATGGACTTCCCGCGATTCAGTCCGAGTGTAAAGCAGGCTAAAATCACCGCCAGGAACATGCTGACCGAAGGCTCGCCTAAAAAGCGTACAGCCATACCCGGCCAGGAATCTGCCGGCAAAAAGGGTGCCAATACGGTACTCGCCCCAATAAGCAGAAGCGGAAATAAGAGTGTCAAAAAGCTGGTGGCTGTGGAGGGTGCGTTTTCAAAATTTGAATTCGGGGCGATAAATGCGGGATTGGGCAAGGTGGTGTATTTCTTTAACGTAGCGCCAAACAAAGCACCGGATACGAGTATGGCTGGTACTGCGATCACGATTCCATAAAAGAGTGTGGTGCCCATAGACGCATTAAATTGCTTCAGGATGGCCAATGGAGCAGGGTGCGGCGGTAAATACCCTTGGGTAACCGAAAGGGCGGCCAGCATAGGGAGGCCGATATAAAGGGCGGGTAACTTGTAACGATAAGCTACCGTGATGACCACCGGGGCCAGGAGCATAAAGGCTACGGAATAAAACAGGGGCAGACCCACAATGAATCCTGTCACCATGAACGCCCATCTTGCATGGGAGGTTCCTACGGCATTCATCATGTAAAAGGCGATTTTTTCAGCCGCACCGCTTTGTGCAACTAATTTTCCCAGCATTGCACCCAGTGCGATGATCGTTATAATGGACCCGAGCGTACTTCCAATCCCTTTGTGAATGGCATCGACAATGGCTATCGGATCCAGCCCAAGCGCCAGGCCGGTACCCACCGACACCGCCATGAATGCCAGAAAAGTATTGATTTTAACGACTGATATGAATAAAATCAGCGCTACAATCGCCAGGAGCGTAATCAGTAAAGGCATAGGTATGTTATATTTTGACCTGAAGTGCTAATATATCAATAAATCGTAAAAACCTGAGGAGCAGTTTCTTTAGGGGCGGGGACTTTCATTTAACGCCTGAGAAAGTCTGATAAGTGATGGTATGTCAGGACGCTTAAGCTGGATACGGTGAAGTCGGATCTATGGACATGGTAAGCGCTGGGGTTGTATTGCTGCCTTGCGGTGAAAACGTGTTTTATTTGCCGCAAATTTGCGGCGAATAAATTGTATATTTACCGCAAAACAGTTTTAAGTGATGGCGAAATACATTTATGAATATCAGAACTGGACGGATTTTACGTGGTACGATCAGTCCATCAATGCTGTATTTGGTGAGGTTCGAATGATGCAGGGAAAGATTATAGGACAAATGAATGCTTTGGGCTTTTTCGCTAAAGAGGAAGCTACACTTACGGCTCTTACCTTAGACGTTGTGAAATCCAGCGAAATAGAGGGGGAAATGCTTAATTACGAACAAGTGCGTTCCTCCATAGCAAGGCGTTTGGGCATCAATATTGCAGGACTTGTGCCCGGCAGTCGACACATAGAAGGAGTGGTAGAAATGATGCTCGATGCCACCCAGCGCTATAATTTACCTTTAACCGAGGATCGCTTGTTTGGTTGGCATGCTGCACTTTTCCCTACAGGGTACAGCGGCCCTTACAGAATTGAAACGGGAAGCTATCGTACAGGCGAAATGCAAGTGGTTTCTGGCGCCATGGGCAAAGAGAAGGTACATTACGAAGCCGTAAAGCCTCAGCTGGTCAAAATGGAAATGGATCGGTTCCTGGATTGGTTCAACCACAGCAATGGCATTGACCTTGTATTGAAAGCTGCCATTGCGCATTTCTGGTTTATCATTATTCACCCTTTCGATGATGGAAATGGCAGGGTCGGAAGAGCGATAACCGATATGCTGCTTGCCCGTGCCGAGGGCAGCGGAGAGAGATTTTACAGTATGTCGAGTCAAATATTATTAGAGCGTAAACGCTATTACGAAGTATTGCAAAAAGTGCAGCATAGTTCGGGTGATATTACGGAGTGGCTTGACTGGTTTCTGAATTGCCTGAAAAATGCGATGCTCGCCACCGAGAGTACCACGCAAAAAATATTACGTAAAGCTGAGTTTTGGACAATACACGCCAATACGCCGCTCAACGAACGTCAGCGTATGATGCTAAATAAGCTTCTTGACGGGTTCGACGGTAAGCTCAAAAGCTCAAAATGGGCTAAGATCGCTAAAACCTCTTCTGATACAGCATTGAGGGATTTGAAAGATTTGGTTGGGAAAGGTATATTATACCAGACCGCAGATGGAGGAAGGAGTGTAAGTTATGAGTTGAGCGACTTTAAACCGAAGTAACTTCGGATTTATATACCGTAACTTTTCGAGGTATGTATGTTTCTCGATCAAAGCGTCGGAATCCGCCCCTATATTCCAACCTTTCACCAAGCAATGGTCTCTTCTATTCAAAGATGCACTCGGTTGCGGTCTCTGCGCCTTTTATGGTATTACTCAGCCTAAAGTTTGTTATATGAAAAACCTCATTCTACTTAAGATTACGTGTCTCCTCTTCCTGCTAAGTTCTTGCAAGCGTGCGGACGTAGACCCCGGTCTCACACAGATAACTTTAAAAGAAGGTGAGTCAAAATCAATAGAAATGGGTGGAGAGCTGACGCCGCTCAAGCTGTTAGGTGTAAATTTGCTCTTTTCGGAAGGTGTCGAGGAGAAGGGAATTGTAACGATTCACAGAGTATATAAGCTGACGATTTCGATCGGAAATGATACACTAGACATACATACGTCTGTCAATCGCGTAGTCGCCGTACCTCAAAGAGAAGATTCCTGGGAGGAATTGTCTAAACGAACGGGAAGGGTTGTGAGAATTACGAACGGCTCTCAGCTGGGTATAGCTGATATATATGATGAGCAGAATTCTGACTCCTTTGTTGTCAAATTTTTGATTAAAAAATAACTGCAAGCAAAAAAATCGGGTGGGAAATTTCAAATACCCTGAGTTTTATTAGATGACCGGCTTACAGCATTTATCGGTGTGAAAGTCATGACCGGAAGGGAGTTCGCATAGTGTCAGATATTACTCAATTGTGCGCACCGCTTATACCCGGGTGGTACACTTTTCCACTCTTCATAACCACACAAGGGGAGGAATAAATCCCTTTTTTTGCCCCTGTGATTGCATTCACAGCATAGAGTTTTTTGTCTTCACTACCCACATAAACCGTTTCGGCAACGTTTGTCTCCGGATCTTTTTTTAGTTATCACCTTGCGAAGATGACCTTCAGGTCTGCGCTCGGCGTGTTCATAAATCTTTCCAAGCCTATGGAGATTCCCGGATGGGTTTACGGAGAGTGCATGACTTGATTATCCTCATCGCCAACGACCCGGAGTCAGTCACATGCGAGATGGCTGAAAGCCGCAGCAAACTCCTTTTTAAAATACGAGACTATTAATGGTTCTGTCCTGAATTATAGCCTGATTCAACAGGAAATTGGAAATATTTTTTTAGATTTGACGGAATTTCCTTCAGGATTTTATAAGTTTTATTATCCTGGGAAGAGCGAAATCTTTGCTGTTGATAACGAAAAGTGGGGTTTTGAGTCAATACCCACACCTGGCTTTGACTCCGTCCGATCGATTTTTTGATAGCGAACGCTGTACGGCCCACTTCGCCGAATTCAGTCATTTGTTTCATAGATCGCTTCCTAAAGAAGCGATTCGCCACACCTACCTAACTTTTTTCAGATGAAATATCTCACCAATTACAGTCTGATTTTGCTTTTGCTTTGTTCATCCCTGCTATTAAAGGCACAGGAATGTGAACGACAAAGTACGTTTCCCACACTTTGTATTACTACGGACGGAGGTGCTCAGATTACTTCCAAGGACAGCTATGTACGCGGCGATTTGAACATATTGGCAGACGCAGGGACTCCGGGGGCTTATTCCGGACGGATACGAATCAGAGGCAGAGGAAACTCTACCTGGGAATTGGCGAAAAAGCCTTACCGTATCAATCTGGACGTCTCCTCAAGTCTCTTGGGGCTTCCGGCTAACGCAAAAAACTGGGTGCTTTTGGCCAATCATGCAGACAAAACCCTGATCAGAAATTCCGTGGCTTTTGAGATATCTTCGCGCCTGGGACTTCCGTTTACCTGTGCCTACAGGCACGTTGACGTGGTGCTGAATGGTCAATATGTTGGATCCTATTTGCTTACGGATCATATTGAAATCGGGGAACACAGGGTCGATGTAGACGAGCTTTCATCGAGCCAGGAAGATATGTCCGAACCCAATATCACCGGGGGGTATGTCGCTGAAATCGATGGATTTGCCCCCTATGAGCCTGGGTTGATCGAGACAAACAGGAAAATCCCCCTCTCACTAAAGTCACCGGAAGGCAACGCTACGCAGACCAATTATTTTATAAATTATATAAATGCATTTGAGAATCGCCTGTTTTCAAATACTCCTTCCGAAGCTCCCGGTGGCTATTTCGAGATGGTGGATAAGGAGTCTCTTGTTAACTGGTACATCGCCTGTGAACTTACCGGAAATTCGGATTCATTCTGGAGCGTGAGATTTTTTAAGCGCCGGGGTAACAACCGGTTCTTTCTCGGTCCTCTTTGGGATTTTGACATTGCTTTTAATAGCGACAACAGGGTAGCCAATGCCGGGTATCGTCTTATGTCAGATGCAGGACATTCCATATTGCTTAAACAATGGATCGCCCGCCATCGTCAAGACGACGTGTTTATGCGCGCGGTGAAGGTGAGATGGAATGAATTAATGGCTGATGGGTTGGAGAGTTTTATACTTGGCAAAGTAGATGAACTATCCCAGGCTTTGGTCAGTTCGGGGTCGGCTGCTAAGAATTACACACGTTGGAATGTATTGAACGAAAGGGTATTAAGGGAAGTTTTTTACCAGGGAACTTATGGGGAGCACGTGAGTTTTCTACGTCAGTATCTGGAGGACAGAATCCAATGGTTTGACAAAGAAATCAACGGGATTGGATCAGACAGCTACTATAAAATATCCAATCTCACTACAGGGTTAACGCTATCAGCTGAGGCTACAGGCAGTAATATCGTAACGCAGCAGGCTTCTGTAAATAACGAGGAAAAGCAGGTTTGGCAGTTAAAGAAACTGGATAACACGTTCTACCGGATTTACCATACCGCAAGTGGCAAGTATTTGGGGGCACTGAGCACGGATGACGCGAGTCAAACACCGGAATTGGTTGACGATGATGCCTCAAGTCCACTTCAACACTGGAGAATCACGCAGGTGGATAATAGCTCCTATGCTATTATTTCCCGTAACGAACGTCAGGGGCTTGAGAGCCGGACCTTACCCGGAACAGCCGGTACGGGCATCAGAATGCGGATCGTGAATAATTCTGGTCAGGGCCATTATTTCGAAACCTGGATGACGAACGGTCAGGGTGTGAAATGGCAGTTTACGCTCGTGGATTCCCCATTGCCTGTGACCCTTTCGCGTTTTACCGCTAGTCGGGACGAGCAGGGTGCTAAACTGGATT
This sequence comes from uncultured Cytophagales bacterium, assembly GCA_964488435.1. Lineage (GTDB taxonomy): Bacteria > Bacteroidota > Bacteroidia > Cytophagales > Spirosomataceae > JBEBSO01. Next base: position 7,956 of record CAZAVR010000043.1, read on the forward strand.
GGGCGGTATCTGAAGTGTCTGATTTTGCTTATTTTGAAGTAGAAAGACTAAACGGCGGTAGGATAGGCGTCCCCCTCGGCCGTGTGGAAAGTCGTGGGGTCGGCGCATATACATGGACGGATAACGCACCTAAGGAAGGTGTTAATTATTACCGCCTGAAGATGGTAGACGTGGATGGAAGCTATGATTACAGTCGTATCGTATCCCTGGAAATAATCAGGGGACAGGCAGTTGCATTTGTATACCCCAATCCGGTAGAACGTGAAATAAGGATTTCCACTGATGAGCTTTCTTCGGAAGATTTGGAGGTTTTTATCTATAATATGAACGGGAATCAGGTTCTCTATGAGAAGATGACCATTTCCGGAAATTCAGAAACCCTTAATATACCTGTTCCAGGGCTTGCTGAAGGCGTATATCAGCTGCGGATACGCGATAGCGTAAAGGACTCGAAATTCCGATTTGTAAAAGCTGCGGAATAAATTTAGCGGGTTTCAGGGCTGACGGAGGAAGCCCGGGAAATGGGCACTCCTCCGGTCCATGCGCAGCAAAGTAGGCATCGCCAATCTACCACCCTTAAAAAAAACACCCTGTCTTTCACAGAAAAAAGGAAAGACAGGGTGTTAGGCTAGCCGTATTTTTGTCAGGCAATTTCTCGTTTTCTGTCAGGAGAAAGAATAGAAACCACATAAGCCGTCAATGCTGCCAGCGGGAACGAAATCAAAGCCGGATTCTCCAACTGATGCAGCGCGTTTTCAGCGCCTAGTCCGTATTTGTCCCACATGGTAGGAGAGGTGAGAATAATCGCCAGAGAGGCTACTATACCTACTATAATAGAAGCTGAAATCCCTGTGGAAGAAGTTCTCTTCCAGAACAACAGGAACAAGATGGCAGGCAAATTGGAAGAAGCTGCAATCGCAAACGCCCATCCCACCAGGAAGGAGACGTTGATCCCTTTGAAGGCCATTCCCAACAATATAGCAAAAACACCCACCACAATTGCGGCAATTTTCCCTACTCGGACTTTCTTGTCGTCATCCAGGTTTTTCTTCAGATATATGTCTATAAAATCGTGGGCAATTGCGCCGGATGAGGCAACGATCAAACCTGCCACAGTGCCCAGCACGGTCGCAAAAGCAACAGCTGAAATGACGGAGAACAACACCGCCCCGAATGCACGCGCCAATAGCGGTGCGGCCATATTACTGGATTCCACATCCATGACACCATTGACACCTGCTCCCAGACCCATAAACAGGGTCAATATATAGAACCCACCAATCGCTGCGATGGCCAGAATGGTCGATTTACGGGCATCACGAGGGGTTTTTACGGTGTAGTAGCGAATAAGAATGTGAGGCAGGGCGGCAGTTCCCAGGAAGAGGGCCAACATCAACGAAACGAAGTCCATTTTACTCCACAAACTTGCTCCGCTGCCTATTTTGTATTTTAAGCCGGGCAACATGAATTTCTCACCGGACGTCACTTCAGGGTAGTAGACGGATACCTGATCGCTACCGTCGGTAACTTTCACGAGCAAAAAGCGTACGATCTCACTTTTTCTGATCGTGGACAAAAACTCGAAAGGTCCCAGGGCACCGGTTTTATCAACCTCCTCACCGTTTACAATAATTTTGCTCAAATGACCCACCTGGTAGAACTTTCTGTTTTCCTTGGGTTCGCCATTATATAGTTTTTCACCATCTGCTTTCTGCGTGATAGTCAGCGTTTCCGTCAGCAGGTGCTTATCATCCGCCTGCGTCCAGTTGAACCAGCGTTCCACACCGTTTTGAGACAGTTTAACGAAGGTCTTTTTACCGGCTGTTTGTTGACCCACCACCTCCCAGCCGGGGACGGAAGTAATTTGATCACCATTCACCTGAGGTGTCAGTTCTATAAAATTGTGATAGGGCTTACCTTCGAAATCCGGGTGAATAGAAAGTCCGTTTTTAAGAATAAATACCGTCAGGATAATGGAAAGCACAATCAGCAGTCCACCCTTCAGAAACTGTACGTAGGTGGTCGAGGCCATGCCCGCACTGGCGACGATGATAATCACAATCGTACCTACCAGTATAACTCCGGTCCAGTGTGGTAGTCCCAGAAGGGGCATCACCAGGTCACCGGCGCCCACCATTTGCGGAATAAGGTAGAATATAGAAATAATCAGGGTGCCGATGGAAGCCGATAGGGTAATCGCCCTGGAGTTGTATTTGGCGTTCAGAGCGTCGGTAAAAGTGAACTTTCCGAGACGTTTGAAAGGCTCGGCAATAAGAAACAAGGCCACAATCCAGCCTGCTATAAAGCCGATGGCGTACAAAAAGCCGTCAAAGCCTGAGACCGCGATCATACCGCATATCCCCAGAAAGGAAGCCGCCGACAAATAATCCCCGGCAAAAGCGATTCCATTTACGGTCCAGTGGATCTGGCCGCCCGCCGCATAATAGGAAGAAGATGAGCTTTTCTTTCTGCCAAAATAGAACGACAGGCCGATGACGAGACTGACGAAAATAAAAAAGAAAGTTAATGCTATATAGGAAATATCGTAAATCATAATCTGTCTCCGGTTTTAAGTTGATCCTCTTTCTCGCCTTCATCCTCGTACTTCGTGCAGTAATAATTATATATTACACCCAAAAGAAAGGCAAATAAAATCAGGCCCATTCCATACACTACGGCCAGGTTAAGACCTGCAAACATCTCCGTAGACAATAGTTCGTATTGGAAAACGCCAAGGATAACGAAACCTGCGTAGCAGATGGAATAAACGAAAAATAAGCGCACACCGAGCGAGGATTTCAGTCTGGTTACACTTTCTTTTTCTTCAATTGTGCTATTTACATGCATAATTTAAGATTGACAATGTTGATAAGGGTATCCATATTTATCAAATGGACAATATTGGTATTGTACAATGGTGATAAAAAGTTGGAAGGAGACGTAGTTTATTTAGCTGCCAAATATAGCATCTTCGGTGTGTCTATGCTAAGCGGGTGTTCAGAAAAACTTTATTTTGGGATAAAATGTGTGCGGAAGTGCTGCCTGTAGGGATCCTTTAGCCTTAGATGGATATAATATTGGTTTGATAATGGGCGACAGAATATTATTCTGTATGTGAGTGGAATATAGGTGTGTGGTTAATTGTTTATTGGATATTTGGGATATTGTGCGGTTTTTTTTAAGTGTTATTAAATTTCGCGAAATTATATTCTGTTTCAGGGTGAAATCTTTTTGCAAATAGGCGAGTGAGGTAATCTCTCCCAAACCCGATTGATCTTAATGCCGGGAAACCCGCAAACTTGTTACGTCAGGCTTGGCTTATGAAAGAATTTCCCCTGTTCATGCATGAATCCAGGGCATTGATGCGGATGGCAGCAGAGACCGGTAAAAAAGTATTTTTTTTGCAGGGGACTAGACTTAAACTGCCCCTGAAAATGAGAAAAGTAATCATAGCGTTGATTTCGATAGCTTTAGCATGGGTGGCAATGCCGGCAAACGTGCAGGGGCAAACTTCTTCGCCGGAAATAGATAAAATAAAGGGGTGGATTATAAGCAATCCTACTGGGGAAAAGTTGTACTATCCTTATGCCTTTTATACCAATAGGGAAATGCAGAGTTTTGAATTTCAGTGGCCTGTCAATTTTGTCCGGGGATGGTAGATCTGCGGCGCCAGGGCAACCGGTATATATTTAAAATTAGAAATTTAGAAAAGTAATGGTCGCAATATTTTTGAAATGGCCGCTTTCTGCGTATGTTTTTGTACTGATGATAATTTCCCAAAGTTATGGGCAAGTGCGTCCGCTGCAAAAGATGGAACTTCTGATCTATCGCGATGAGGTGTCAAAAAAATATGGTGTTCTGGATATGTACGGACAGATGATTCTGTCAGCAAAATATGATAGTATTTTTCCTTTCAAGGAGGGGAGAGCGATGATCTTTCAGGGGGCAAAAGTGGGGTTTGTTGATAGTCTGGGTACTGAAGTAGTGTCGGCAAAATATCAGGGTGGGACGAGTTTTAGTGAAGGGTTGGCCGCTGTGGTATCGGATAATAAGGCAGGCTATATTGACAGGATGGGAAACGAAATTATCTCTCCAAAGTATGACGGTGGGGGACATTTTAAAGAAGGGCTGGCGAGGGTAATGCTAAATAAGAAGCTGGGTTATATAGATCTTAAGGGAAACGAAGTGATTCCCCCGATATATGACAATGGTGCCAACTTCCAAGAGGGCTTGGCTGTGATTATGGTAAATAATAAAATAGGTTATATTGATAGGGCCGGAAATGAGATTGTTCCACCAAAGTATGAAAATGCGGGTGACTTTCAGAAGGGGATAGCGGTGGTGTATCTTGGAGGTAAAATGGGTTTAATTGATAAAACCGGAAAGGAACTTATATCGCCCAGGTTTGAAGGAATATACGATAAATATCGGGATATTTTGGTGGTTAAAATAAAAATGGATAACCGGATGTTACATGGATACATATCCAGTGCGGGAAAGGAATTGACACCGGTAAAGTATACAAATGACCTGGGATCCGAGAATTTTAGGCACGGACTTGCGCGCGTGTGTGTAGACTCCTTATGCGGACTTGTTGATAAAAATGGTGTGGAAGTATTACCCATTATCTATAAGACAATCGGTTATTTTGACGATGGGAGGCATGCGGTTGTTAAACGGGACGGTAAATACGGGACGATCGATACTTTGGGGAAAGAGATCATTAAGCCGCTTTATGAAGCTAGCTTCAAGTTTGATAAGGAAGGGTACGCCTCTGTAAAGCGTAATGGAAAATATGGAATGATAGATCGGACAGGGAAGGAAGTTGTGAAGCCGGTTTATGATTATGTTTCTTCGTTCGACGACGGTTATGCAAAAGTAAGTGTGGCAGGAAAATATGGAATAGTAGATAGGGCAGCAAGAGAAATTGTAAGCCTGAAATATGAGAAAATCAACATAATCAGGGTATTTGATGAGGTTATGTTTGAAGTGAGAAACGAGAAATATAAATGTGGATTAGTTGACAAGCAGGGAAATGAAGTTATGCCTCTCATTTTCGATGAGATTAAATTTTTTACTGGATCTTCTCAGGCGGTATATTTTGCTGTTGTAATGAATGGGAGGCATGCATTGATTAACAAAGCGTGGGAAAGAGTAACGCCTTGGTATGAAGAGATGCAGTACTATTCAATTAGTAGCGGAATGGTTCCAGTGAGATTGGATGGGAAGTACGGGTTTTTTAATGTAAGAACCGGAAAGGAAATAGCACCCAAGTATGATGATACAAAGTCATTTATGGAGAAAGAGTTTGCTGTAGTTTCACTAGGTGGTGAACGATTTAAGATCAATGAAAACGGGGATTTGCTGGAGAAGGTGAAGTATGACTATATTCATCCGCTTAAAGGAGGATTGAGGACAGTAATTGCGAGTAAAAAGTGGGGTGCTATCAATGAGAAGGGAATCGAAATAATTCCATTGCAATATGATTATCTGTCGCCCGATGATGAGGGATTGGGGTATAGGTCGGTGCAATTTAATGATAAACACGGGCTGATAGATCGGACAGGGAAGATCGTTATCCCGATCATCTACAAAAAAAGCGTATCAATTAGGAGTGACAAGCCGGTTCCGGCGGATTTTAAGGAGAAAGGCGGGCTGCGAGTTAGAGCAGATGATAAGACCTTTATAATTGACAAAGCCGGAAAGATATTTGAGATAAAGCATCCGTGACATCAGAGGGATATGGACTGACTACGGGCGGAGCCAGGATGTGAAGAAGTGCGCGGACATGGCAATAGCCTGGACATGCTACCCGATAGATACAGGAAATTTTGTATTTTGCGGGCTTTAACTATTCTTTCCGCAAACCCTACCTGAAAATGAAGTTTCTTCTACTTAGAATCAAAACAAAAAAACTAGTACTTCTCCCTTTCTTGCTTCTATCGGTATTGTTCGCGCATGCGCAGGGCGAAGTCATGGGTAGGTATTATCGTAATGCGTATATTTTTTCCGATAAAGGGAAAATAGACGAAGCCATACGCGAGTATGAAAATGTTCTTAAAAATAATCCAGACGATAAGGAAGCCCTTCTCGCGTTAGGTGCGTGTTACTTTGTAAAGGGAGACAAGGAGAAGGCAAGCCTTGCCTACGAGAGACTTTATGCGATGGATCCGGATAGTGAAGAGATTACCTTGAAGTTGGAGTCCATTTACAAGCTGCTGGGTGATAAGGGAAAGATCGTTCACTTATCAGAAAGAATGCATGCAAGGAATCCGGAGAATACCATCATCGCTTTTAAGCTGGCCAATCTGTACAGAGAAGCAGGAGAAAGAGATAAGGCGCTGCCTATATACGAAGAGCTTGTTAAGGTTAACCCTAAACACACGATCAGTCTGTTCAATATAGGAATTATTCATTATGAAAAAGGGGACAAGGAAAGAGCTATTCAGCTTTTTGAAGAAATCCTAAAAATCAATCCCAGACACGGAGATGCTTTGTCCAACCTGGGTGTTATCCGCTATGAACTGGGGGATAAGGAAGAAGCCATTCGTTTATTGGTGAAAGCTTCCGAATCTGGAAATCTGAACGCTAAAATGATCCTGGGTCAACTGGGACATGCCAGTTCAAATAAGCAAAGAGATACAATTGGCATCCACGAGGTTGATGTCAAACCAAAAATCATGGTGAAGTCCCAACCTGTGGACGTACAGAGTAAAGAGGGGGTGGCAGAGCTAAAAAAGAGCGTGGATAGAACATTTGCCCAGTGTACGATGTTGAAGAGATACCTGGAGGAAAAAGTTTTTCGTGTGAATCAATCAGGGAGAGTAGTTTTAATGATTTATTTTACAAAAGAAGGGAAAGTAGAGGCAACATTAATAGCCCGGTTTTTAGACGAGGAGGCGCTGGCTGAAGTACAGAAGGAGTTTTCGGCGCTATTGGCAAAGAGGGAAATAACCATAATTCCGGCTCTCCATCAAAACAGAGCCGTGACAACACGAGGTTTTTCAATGGCTTTTGGCTTTGAATTGGAGAAAGGAAAGGGTGTGTAAAATAAACTGTGTCAGGGTCTGAGCGGTGGCCCCGCGGGGCCA
>CAZAVR010000044.1:0-11245 GCA_964488435.1 uncultured Cytophagales bacterium
CACAATAGCATCGATCTCACAGAAAAGGGCATTGACTTCCTTACAGGTGAGTCCGACTCGCCTGAATTTTTCATCCTTCCCGATATCGCTGTAGACCTAGACGCCATTGAAAAAAACAAGGCGCTGAATGAGCAGGAGAGAGTACTTCAGAAAGAAGCCCTTATCCGGGACTACTCTGTGAAGACACAGCGTATACACACCATTAATCAATTGCTCAAAGCCTACACGCTTTTTGAAAGAGATGTGGAATACGTCACCGTGGACGGCAAAGTGAAAATTGTCGACGAGCAAACCGGACGGATTATGGAAGGCCGTCGTTACTCTGACGGACTCCACCAGGCTATTGAAGCCAAAGAAAATGTAAAAGTCGAGGATGCTACGCAGACCTATGCGACCGTAACGCTCCAAAACTATTTCAGGATGTACCACAAGCTTTCAGGGATGACCGGTACAGCAGAAACGGAGGCGGGCGAATTCTGGCAAATCTATAAACTGGATGTTATTTCCATCCCCACCAACCTTTCCATTACCCGTAAAGACGAAGAAGATAAAGTCTATCGTTCGGTAAGAGAAAAGTACAATGCTGTTGCGGATGAGATCGTAGGACTTGTTGAGAAAGGCAGGCCTGTACTCGTGGGTACCACTTCCGTGGAAAACTCCGAGATCATCAGCCGTATGCTGACCCTCAGAAAAATAGCTCACCAGGTACTGAACGCAAAACAGCATCAGCGAGAAGCAGAGGTAGTCACTGAGGCAGGAAAGCCGGGAACAGTGACCATTGCCACCAACATGGCAGGTCGTGGAACAGATATAAAACTGACGCCTGAGTCAAAGGCTGCCGGCGGATTGGCTATTGTAGGTACTGAACGTCACGAAAGCAGAAGGGTTGATCGCCAGCTGCGGGGAAGGTCCGGCCGCCAGGGAGATCCGGGTACAAGCCAGTTCTTCGTTTCGCTTGAAGACAACCTCATGCGATTGTTTGGTTCTGACAGAATGGCCAAAATCATGGACCGGATGGGACTTGAAGAAGGGGAAGTGATACAACACAGCATGATCACCAAATCCATCGAGCGTGCCCAGAAAAAAGTAGAAGAGAATAACTTCGGAATACGTAAACGTTTGCTGGAGTATGACGATGTAATGAATTACCAGCGTGACGCTATCTATCGCAGAAGAAGGAATGCCTTGTTCGGAGATCGCTTAGCGGTAGATATTGCCAATACGCTTTTTGACGTTTGTGAAGAAATCGTAGCCAATAATGCCGGAAGCCACGCTGAATTTGAACTGGCTACATTGACCAGCCTGGGCATGGAGGCGCCTTTTTCAATGGAAGAATTTGGTTCGTTGAGAGAAGCAGAAAAAGTGAAGAAGCTTTACCTCGCTGCCGAAAAGCAATACCGCGAAAAAAATGCGGCTATTGCTGCCAAGGCCCTGCCGGTTTTGAAATCAATTCATGCGGAGCGAGGAGCTACTATTACCGAAATTATGATTCCGATTTCAGACGGGATCAGACAAACCGGCGTCGTGGTTAACCTGGCCAAAGCCATAGAGACCGAAGGGAAAGAAATTACGGTAGAGATGGAGAAAGCGATCGTACTTTCTATCATTGACCAGGAATGGAAGGAGCATCTTCGCGAGATGGACGACCTGAAGCAATCGGTTCAAAATGCTGTTTTCGAACAGAAAGACCCCTTGCTGATCTACAAGTTTGAATCTGTAGAGCTATTCAAACGCTTCCTGAGCAAGGTAAACTTCGATATGATTTCCTTCCTCACTAAAGCTGATATCCCACAGGAACAGGCAACACCTCAACAGGTACAACAACCTCCCCGCAGGCAGCCGGCCAGTCCCAGGCTACAAACGAACAGAGAAGATTTACCTGACATGGATGAAGACAGCGGCCCGAATGAATATGCCAGGCAAATGCAGTCTTCCACAAGAACTGCTCCTGTCAAAGTCATCAAGATCGCCGACAGAAATCAAAAGGTCACTGTACAATATAGGAACGGTGAGGTCGTTAAAGATGTAAAATACAAAAAGGTAGAGGCTGACGTGGAAAGTGGGGAATGTGTTGTAATCGAGTAGTGACATCACTGCCGTTTTCATCAGGGTAAGGAGATATCTCTTCTTACCCTTTTTGAATTTCGGAGCCCGGTATTAGCCCTGGCTGCCGGTAGCAGCCTATCGTCTCGCTGAAATATTTATCCTCTCGTATTTGTTTTTCCCGAAAAAAAACCGTAACTTAATATATTTTGCAGATTTTTTATGAAATCTGAATAATGAAAGCTTACTTTGAAAATAGTAAACACCAAAAATCGTAATCCCCGATCAAATGACTTTGCATAGAGAAGGCTTTAAAATCATCACGATAACAGCGCTACTGCTATTGATGATCAACCTCACCGTTGAATATTTTACGCCTGAGGCGGCCTGGCTCCATACTACCCTTCTTCTGCTCAGTGCTGTCTTTTTTCTGATCATACTGCAATTTTTCCGGGTTCCCAAACGCAACCCTACCCTGGGAGATAACCTGATCGTCGCCCCATGTGACGGAAAAGTAGTGGTGATCGAAGAAGTGATCGAAAATGAATATTTCAAGGGTCCGCGGAGACAGATCAGCATTTTCATGTCTCCTGTCAACGTACACGTGAACTGGAATCCCGTAGCCGGCATTGTCCGGTATTTCAAATATCATCCTGGCTTATATCTTGTAGCCTGGCATCCCAAGTCCAGCACAGACAATGAACGTACGACTACTGTCATACGTACAGCCGGGGGAACGGACATACTGTTCCGTCAGATCGCAGGTGCGCTTGCGCGGCGGATCAAATGGTATGTAAAGGAAAACCAACCCGTGAATCAGTCGCAAGAGATGGGTTTTATCAAATTTGGTTCACGGGTAGACGTATTTATCCCTCTTGATGCAGAAGTCAAAGTCAATCTTCAGGACAAAACTACAGGTAGGATTACTGTAATTGCAGAATTAAAAAGTTAACAGATCAGAATAGCCTCCAAGTAGATATCTGCTCAAAGAATCCCGGCACGGCGGCAGGATACACCACAGCCATAAACAACATTCCGAAAATCGCCCCGTACATGTGGGCATCGTGGTTGATATAACCCCGGCCCTTTCTGGACTCCCAGAATGAGTATGCAAGAAACAGCAGGCCGAATATAAAACCCGGCATTTTTATAGCAAAGTAAAGATAAATCGGCATCAGCGGAGCAAAAAGAATCGCGGCAAAGAGGATAGCAGACACTCCTCCGGAAGCTCCCAGCGAATTGTAGTTGGGGTTGTTCCTGTGCTTCAGAAACGACGGGATATCCGACACTACAATTCCTGACAAGTACAACGCAAGAAAATACAGACTTCCGCTTGGCCCGAAAAGCATCAGAAACAACTGCTCTATTCCTTCTCCCACAAACCAAAAGCTCAGCATATTAAAAAGGAGGTGTCCGAAATCTGCATGCACAAACCCGGAAGTCACAAAACGATAGTACTCGTTGTACTTTTCTACACGGACCGGATTAAGGAGCAACTTGTCCAGAAAGTGAGGGTTATTAAAAGAATAATAACTGATACCGACAGTAAGAACAACTATGATGAGTGTTAATGACATACACAGAAAGAGAAAGCATTATGTGGGAAGATCCTGGATCAAAATTAACATATCCTCCCCAATTATCCGCACACGAAGCCTCTAAACTACGGAAGCCCGGTTACATTTTTGCGCCTTCTTCTAATAATCTTTCTAATAATCTTTCTAATAATCTTTCTAATAATTGTCGTCTATTAGAACCCACTCAGGATACTTAAAAGTACCTCTGTTCTCTATTATTTTTTGCGCCCGCAACTCAGACAATAAATTATTAATCTTCACCTTCTTCTGCTTATCAGACATCCAATCGGGCAATTTTTTCCATAACAAAGTATCAATATCACTTCTTTCCATACTCCCGTGCTCCTTTATTGCCTTCACCGTCAGGTCCAGATAATATCCTTTATCCAATCCCTTATTTTTCGAGTATTGGGCTTTTTGTCCTGTGGTCTGAGCGACTTTGATACCAATAAAATAGTTGGGTTTTCTACCCTCTATCAGCCCTTTGCTTTTGAGGTGTTTTTCTTCAAAAACGGTTAGCGCCACTTTCTTCTGCACCTTGTCCAGCATGATGATGTCTTCTAATGCCAGGTCGCTGTTTAGTGCTAAAAGACGGGCGTAGTCTATATCCAATATTTTGCCATAAATGACCGCTTTCACTCTCTCGTCGGATAAGTCATAGTCGGGCAGCGGAAAAAATCGGGCCTTCTGAAAATTGAAAATCTTTTTAATTCCTCCTCCGGCCGTATCCACCATCTTTAAATTGAACATGGCAGTTGCCAAAAACCGGTTCCGGTAAAACTCCTCCGGCGCATCGTCTATTACCACCTTTTCCACACTTCCCGGAATAAAAGATCCATAATTTGTAAAAATCAGCTGATCTTCCATCTCAATCACATTGATACGGGCGCCTTTTGTGTAATCCTGATGAGCGATACAATTATTGATAGCCTCCCTGATAGAAAATGGCTCATATTTGGAAACTTCGGCCGGAAAGATCGTGCCCTCCTGCATGTACCGGTACTTGATATTTCTAATTTTCCCAAAGACTTTTTCTACGGATAAAATCAACGGCAGTCCAAAGATCTCATAGTCGATATCCGTATTATTTCCATCGACCAGTTTCCACCGGATCTTCACTTCCGATGGCGTCAGAAAATGCTCCGACTCCTCTCTGCCTAAAAGAATAACTGCCGTACGGGTTATCTTACCTTTGATGGTTATCCTGGCTTTATTAAGAAAAGTCACATCGTCCCAGCCATCCAGTTCACCTGCCTTTTCCGGAAACTTGCTTTTGTAATTTTTTCGCGCCAAAGCCACTGCATCTTCATCCAAATCATCTAGCGTGGCCCCAGGGACGATAGCTGCGCTCCAATCTTCTGCAGTAGCCTGCGCCCTAATACGCTCAATTTCCTCGAGGTTGAGTGGGGAAAGCTCTTGATTATCCCTTCCGTAATAATGTCCGTCAAAAGCTATCGGAAAACCTTTCGGAGCTGCGGGAACCTGGAACATAATAACCCTTCCTTCCGGCTCCTCAAGTTCATATATTTCCACAAATGTGATTCGATTCGTGGTTTTGCCCGCTATCTCACTCTTCAAACTGTCTAAATCCTTTCGCTTGGGACGAAACTGACTACCGACGATGTCATGTTTTCTGTCTTCTACCCCAAAAATCAACCACGCATACGGTTTTCCTTTCAGATTGGCCTCATTACTCAACGCCGAAAAATACTTACCCAACTTACCGAAGTCATACGTATTCTTTGCCTCTTTAAACTCTGCTATTTCGTTTTCAGCGGTAAGATGCCGGAGTCCGTCAAGTGCTTTTCGTAAATCTGAAGGAGTCATCATGGTCTGTACTTCTGTCTTTTCAAAATGAAACATGATCATAGCAGCCGGAACGATGAAATCACCTTGATCCTATACCTCCTCCACCGTCTCAAACTGCAGCCGTGTCAGACTGGCATACACCCCATCCGGAACAGACGCCAGCGTAGCATGGGTGCCTTTTTCGATGATACTACCGTCCCGTATCACATATATGGTATCCGCACTACGGATAGTTGCGAGCCGATGCGCGATGATAATCGTGGTCCTGCCTTTCATCAATTCGTTCAGGGCTTCCTGTACCAGTTTCTCCGACTTGGAATCCAGGGAACTGGTGGCTTCGTCAAGTATCAATATTTTAGGATCTTTCAGGATCGCTCTTGCTATCGCAATGCGCTGGCGCTGTCCGCCGGAAAGCTTGATCCCGCGTTCACCCACCACGGTATCAAGGCCTTCCGGGAAAGAACTGATAAATTCCCAGGCATGCGCCTTTGCAGCCGCTGCCCTGATTTCTTCGTCTCCGGCCCCGGGCTTTCCATAGGCTATATTCTCTCTGATTGATCCTCCGAAAAGTACTACCTCCTGCGGTACGATAGCAATATTTTTCCTGAGCTCCCGCAAAGGCATTTCTGTATGCGGCCGTCCGTCGATCCAGATTTCGCCGGAAAGCGGATTATAAAAGCGCATCAGCAACTGAACAAGTGTCGACTTTCCTGCTCCACTGTACCCGACGAAAGCTATCCTCTCTCCGGCTCTGGCCGACAGGCTTACGTCATGAAGCACCTCTATATCAGGTCGTGAAGGATAGGAAAAACGTATATTCTTAAACTCAACATGACCCTCCACCGGCCATACCGACCCGGAAAGAAAGACCTCTTCACTTCCTTCCGAAGGCTCCTCCATTATTTCCAGGATTCGCTCCGAAGCACCAATAGTGCTGTTTATCTGTGCATATAAGTCGCCAAGGCTTCCCAGAGAGGCCCCGATAAAAGACGTATACAGGACGAAGGTAAAAAGATCAGCTATGATCATTTCGCCGGAGAGCACCAGGTTGGCCCCATACCAGACCACACCCACTATCCCGCCAAACATCACTGAAATGAGAAAAGAAACGAAACCACCCCGAAAAGTAGCGGCGCGCAACATCAGCCTGACTACCTCGTCCAACGATCTTTTGTACCGGCTCACTTCCAGCTTCTCGTTAGTAAACGATTTCACCACCTGGATGGACTGCATGGTCTCCTCAGCTACAACATTGGCTTTGGCCAGCTCATCCTGGGCGTTTTTCGACAGCCTGCGGATGTACCTGCCGAAGAAAATCGCTGCAATGACCATCGCAGGGAAAGTGGCCAGCATAAAAAGCGTCAGTTTCCAGGAAATAAAGAAGATCAGCGCTGTTCCGGCCACCAATGTGATGAGCTGCCGGAATAATTCGGCAAGTGTGAACGACAGCACCTGATCCAGTTTACTGACGTCATTCGTAATCCGACTGGTAAGTTCTCCGACCCGGTGGTTTTCAAAAAACCTGATGGGCAGGTTAATGATCCGTTCATAGAGCTCAAGCCGTACATCGGCCATAGCCCGCTCGCTCACCCTGGTGAAAGTATAGATTCTGAAAAAAGAGAAAAGAGCCTGTAACACCAGGATAAACAGCAGAATCCCGGTGATCTGGTTAATTGTATACATACTTTTCCCCTCAATCACCTTCACAATCTCGCCGACCAGCTTGGGAAAAGCCAGAGAAGTACCCGTAGATAGCACGAGAAAGATAAACCCGATGATAAACCAACCTTTATATGGGAGGGTGTAGCGAAAAATCCGGAACAGTCTGGAAAGTCCGGCAACGCTCATTTTTTTTGTGTAGAAGAACGAAGGTCCGTTCTCCCCGTTATTATTGTCCGTTTCTTTTGCCATTTGCTTTTATTCATCCACCTGCCCTTTGTAGGCAGATCCCTGCAAAATTTGCTGAGCAGAAGCATTACTCATGAGTTCAGGTAACGAAACCTTCGGATTTTCTGCGAGATAGCGGCTCACGATTCTCCAGCCTATCCACTTACCGATGCCCCCGGGAACCTCTTCACCTATTTCAGGTGTCAAAGGCCTTTCACCTGTATACTTCTGCTTTTTCTGCTCGTTCGATTCATACAACAATTTATTCTCCGTAAAAAATCCCCAGATTTCCGTCTGACTATTATACGTCCGCGACAGATTCCTCTCTGAGAAATTTAAAATAAGACTATCCGGCAGCTCCGGCGCCACCTGCTTTACGAATTCGAATCCCTTTCCAAACCAGATCATGTCTGCAAGCAAGGTCTTATCGGACAAATCCGACTTGTTATATTTCTCTGACATGAAGAACAATACGGCCGGGACAATATTCTCCTTCGTATATCGCCTTAACTGATAGTCGTAAACCTGGGGGCGGTAAAGCGCCTTCGGCCCCCCGAAATAATCCAGACCAATCACAATCAGACTATCAGTTACCAGCAGATCGCTGCCCAGAAAACCCGACACCATAGTCACTACCTTCGGTGGTTGAAAATCCGGATAGTGGTATTTGATGTGCTTGAACGCATTTTCGAGGGGTTTCAAAACCGTCTGGGGGAAGTCTGAAAACGCAGAGTCGAGCTGCGTGGCGAATTTTCTAAGATGCGGGTCACGCGTATTGTTGAAGAGCTGCCGGACGATCACCTCCTGTCCCTCGTGGATATCCGGAAAATAGCCTGCGGAAATGAGCTTCTGGCGCTCCAATACCGCAAGCAGCTCCTGTTCTGTCGCTGCAGCGAATACCTGTCCTTCCAGCCGCTCATGCTGAATAGAGAGAGAAATACTTTCCAGATCAGGCTCCCGTGAGTCCTCTGTCCTGCATCCATATATCAAAACCAGTATTATTCCAAAATACAATTTGCGCATAGCCCCTTACCCCATTTTAGTGATCTTAACATGCAAAAATAGAAAAAAACCCGTACCTTAGCCTCTATACTTATTCGTGGAATAAGCATCGGAAAAACCTGGTTCAGGCGACAGCCAACCACACTGACATAACTAACCCGGTTCCAGGTTGAATCGGGTTTCGCTTTTATAAAATGGTTTTCTGACACAGCCACCATTTACAAGTGTAGAAATAATTACCCAAAAAGTTGCCTGTTCATGAAAACAGTAATTTTAAAATACAACGCCGGGAACGTACAATCAGTAATGTACGCACTCGACCGGCTGGGCGCCGGCTACCTTTACACCGACGACGAGCACGAAATCAGGACAGCTGACCGGGTCATTTTCCCTGGCGTTGGAGAAGCCGGCACCGCCATGGCTTATCTCCGGGAGCATGGGCTTGACGCCATTATACCTACCCTCAGGCAGCCTGTACTGGGGACTTGCGTCGGTATGCAGCTTATGTGTTCTCATTCGGAAGAAAGTGATACCACCTGCATGGGAATTTTCGATGTACATGTCAAACGATTCGAGACCAAACCGGGTATGAAAGTCCCGCACACAGGCTGGAATGACATCTTTCACCTCACCCATCCGATCACGCGGGGAATAGCTGAAAATACCTTCATGTATTTTGTGCACAGCTACTATGCCCCTTTGAGTCCCTATACCATTGCAGAATGCGCATACGTACTTCCATTCAGTGCCATGCTTCACCGTGACAACTTTTATGCGGCTCAGTTTCACTGCGAAATAAGCGGCGATGCGGGCGAACAAATCCTGAAGAATTTTCTAAACATAGATTAAATTATGCTCATTATACCAGCAATAGACCTCATAGAAGGCAAATGTGTTCGCCTGACACAAGGTGATTATTCAAGCAAAATCATCTACAACGAAGATCCTCTCGAAGTAGCCATGGAACTT
The DNA here is from genome assembly GCA_964488435.1 of uncultured Cytophagales bacterium. Lineage (GTDB taxonomy): Bacteria > Bacteroidota > Bacteroidia > Cytophagales > Spirosomataceae > JBEBSO01. The sequence goes on from CAZAVR010000044.1 coordinate 9,288, forward strand.
GAAGACGCCGGCCTCACCCACCTCCACCTGGTAGACCTTGACGGAGCCAAACTGAAAAAAGTTGTAAACTGGAAAGTGCTTGAGCAAATAGCTTCCCGGACGCAACTGAGTATCGATTTTGGCGGCGGGGTTCAATCAGGAGAAGACCTTAGGATTGTTTTTGAAAGCGGGGCAAAGCAGGTTACAGGAGGGAGCATCGCTGTGAGGCAGCCGGAGGTGTTTGAAAGCTGGCTGTCCCTTTATGGAGGAGAGAAAATCATTTTGGGTGCTGATGCGCGGGACGAGAAAATCGCTGTCAGTGGCTGGGAAGAGGGAACAAATCTCAATATTTATGATTTTGTAAAGAACTACGCCGAAAAGGGGGTCAAATATGTAATCAGTACTGACGTAGCCAAAGACGGTCTTTTACAAGGTCCCTCTTTTGACCTCTATAAAAAGCTGCAGGAGCAATGCCCCGACATACACATCGTGGCGAGCGGCGGGGTAAGCGGAATAGAAGATGTAGAAAAACTTTCCGATATGGACCTTTACGGCGTAATCATAGGCAAAGCTATCTACGAAGGAAAAATTAAATTATCAGCCTTACAACCCTTTCTATAATGCTTACGAAAAGGATCATTCCCTGCCTGGATGTTAAGGATGGCCGGACAGTCAAAGGTGTCAATTTTGTGAATTTGCGCGACGCCGGTGACGCTGTCGAACTAGGCGCACTCTACGCTGAACAGGGAGCGGATGAGCTGGTCTACCTGGACATTACGGCTACCATAGACGGCCGGAGTACATTTTTGGATCTGGTGAAAAGGGTGGCACTTACCATTAACATCCCCTTTACTGTAGGAGGGGGGATCTCCTCCATACAGGATGTTTCGGCATTATTACATGCCGGGGCGGACAAGGTATCGATCAATTCAGCGGCTGTTAAAAACCCCGGACTCATCGATGAACTCTCTAAGGCATTTGGAAGCCAGTGTATTGTGGTGGCTATAGATACCCGCAGAATGGAAAATGGCGGAGACTATGTTCACACGCACGGCGGCAGAAAGCCGACCTCACTGGAAACACGCGCCTGGGCCAAAGAAGTAGAAAATCGTGGAGCGGGAGAAATACTCCTTACCTCCATGGATGCCGATGGAACTAAGGCCGGGTTTAGTCTGGAACTCACAGCAAATGTGTCTGAAAAGGCCGATATTCCTGTCATTGCATCAGGTGGCGCAGGCACCATGGAGCACTTCTATGACGTATTCTCAGAGGGGAAGGCGGACGCCGGTCTGGCGGCAAGTATTTTTCACTTCAGGGAGATTGATATTCCTGACTTGAAACAGTATCTCAAAAACAGGGATATCCCGATAAGAACGACTTCTCGTCCATCCGTGATTTAATGAATTTTGCTGCGTAAAGCAAGGCTTTTATGCGCTGGCATGCTTTTTTATACTTAAACCGGTAAACGTATAAATCACCACCAAAGTCAGAAATTTCAAAATTATGGAAAGAAAAAATAACACCGGATTACTCGTAGGCCTTGTACTTATGACTGTCCTGGCCGCCGTCTTCGGCTATCTTTACTATCAGGAGAGAGCCATCACTACCAAACAGGAAGGAGATCTCGAAGCACGCGTCACTGAACTTGCCTCCTTTGAAATTAAAATGGACTCTATATCGAAGCAGCTGGACGCTAAAATAGCTGAAGTAGAGGGATTGGGAGGAGACATCGCTGAACTAAAGAAAATGAAAGCACAGCTGGAGTCGGACCGGTCTTCGTTAAGAAAGGGAAACGCCAACCTGGCCAGTAAAATCAAGGAATACGAAAGCTTCCTCACTCAGAAAGACGCGGAAATCGCTCAGCTCAAAGAAGAAAATCAACAACTTCTCAGCAAAAATGAAGAGCTGGGGTCGGCGAATACTACCTTGCAACAGGAAAAACAGATGATTTCCGACTCTCTGAGCGGCGTGAGTGACAA
>CAZAVR010000044.1:11345-15030 GCA_964488435.1 uncultured Cytophagales bacterium
CCTTGCAACAGGAAAAACAGATGATTTCCGACTCTCTGAGCGGCGTGAGTGACAAAGCCCGTGAACTCGAAGGGAAAGTAGCCATAGGTGCAGCACTTCGCGCGAGGAATGTCAAGGTCTATGCGGTTTCGGATAAAGGCAAAGTGCGCGAGGGCGATAAAGTACGCGCCCGGAGAATCGACAAAGTACGTGTGGACTTTATCCTTGAAAAAAACGCGCTCACGCAGAATGACTCTAAGAAGATCTTGTTGCGTATCCTGGATCCGTCCGGTGCTACTATTTCGGATGTGAGTACCGGCTCAGGAACATTTGACTTCAATGGGCAGGAGCAGAGCTTTACCTATAGCAAAGAGGTAGGATACACCAACAGTAATCAGGACGTGAGCATACTCTACGACAAATCAGGAGATTTTAAGTCCGGCAATTACACCGTTGAGTTATATTCAGAAGGATTCAAAATCGGCGAAGGAGCTTTCTCCGTTAAGTAACAGCTTGATATCGCGACAGAACAGGCGTCCTTTTCAGGCGCCTGTTTTTTTTACCATCTGACTAACGCAGAAGCCCAGGTAAAACCGCTGCCGAATGCGGCGAGACAAAGCAGATCACCTTCCTTCACCTTTCCTTGTTCCCACGCTTCTGCCAGGGCGATAGGTATGGAGGCGGCAGTAGTGTTTCCAAAACGCTGAATGTTATTAACGACCTTTTCCTCCGGAAGTTTAAACTGCTGCCTGATGTAATCGCTGATTCTTATATTCGCCTGATGAGGTATGAGCAGATCAATATCCTCCGGTCGGTAGCCATTCGCAACCAATGCCTCCTGTATGACCTCCGAAAAGCGAACCACTGCATGTTTAAATACGGCTGTCCCGTTCATAAAAACATCAAACCCACCTTCGTCAATCATCTCCTTCGTCGCGGAACGATCCGGACGGCTGCTGCCCGGCTCTTTCACATAAAGCTCCTCCGCATAGCGCCCGTCCGCATGAAGATGCGTGGAAAGTATCCGATGCGCCGGATCCCCGGTAGCTTCTACCACTACTGCACCTGCACCGTCACCGAAAATGACTGCAACATTGCGACCCGCAGTGCTCTTATTGATCCATGTAGACTGAATTTCAGAACCGATCACCAAAGCTCTTTTATACATTCCGGATTTCAGAAACTGATCTGCAATCGACAATGCATACACGAACCCCGAACACTGCTCACGGATATCGATCACTGGTTTCCCCTCCATCCCGAGCTCTCTCTGCATCAGAAAGGCTGATCCGGGAAAAAAATAATCCGGGGTTATGGTGGCGTAAACAATTACATCTATATCTCCGGCGGTGAGACCCGCTCTTTCGAGCGCCTGCCGCGATGCAGCAGCAGCCATGCTGGCATTGGTGTCCTTCCCATAAGAAAAATACCTTCTCTCACGAATGCCCGTCCGCTCCTGTATCCACTCGTCGGAAGTGTCCATCCATTGTGTCAGATCCTGATTGGTCAGCACATTTTCAGGAACATAGTAGCCCAGGCCTGTGATTCGTGAATAGGTCATACAGATATTCTCAAACTTTTGTAATCTCAAATGTGTACTCTTCCATGATCAGGTTCGCCAGTAGTTTTTCGCAGGCTGTCTTTACCTTGCCCTGGGCCTCCTCCTCACTATCCGCTTCCAGCTTGATGGTTATGCGCTTTCCGATCCGTACATCCGCCACCTGATCTATTCCCAGATTATTCAGGCCCAGCTTAACGGCTTTACCCTGAGGATCCAGAATTTCTTTCAATGGCATTATGTTTATATCAGCAATGTACGACATGTTATTTCAGTTTAAAGTTATTAAAAAGCGTTTGCCTATATTCAGCGGCAAAATTGCAACAATTTTGGGAATTATCTGTCTGATATAAATCGTAAAATCATCGAAAGCATTACATAAAATAAAATAATCACCGGAATAGCCAGGATCTGAAGCCCTGCCGCCAAAAGTGCAGAGACTATAAGAAAGACATACCTCATGCTATTTTCTCTCCAGCCGAAGGACTTGAACTTCAAAGCAAACAACGGGATCTCTGCCACCAGCAAACACGACATAACCAAAGACAGCGCGACCAGGAGACCGGTACTGAAAAGCGATGCAGCAGTCTCCGGATAATATACGGAGATCAGAGGCAGAGAGGCTATCAATAGTGCGTTGGCAGGCGTCGGCAAACCTATAAAAGAATCGCTCTGCCGGGGGTCATTGTTGAACCTGGCGAGCCTCAATGCCGAAAAAAGGGCTATAGAAAAAGCCGAATACGCGATGACTGTACTTGCCTGATCATGAACCCTCAGGTTAATGAGTTCATACATAATAAAAGAAGGCAGCACACCAAACGTAACCATATCAGCCAGGGAGTCCAGATCCTTCCCAATGGGTGATGTAGCTTTTAGCAACCTGGCAGCGAACCCATCGAGAAAATCAAAAACCACGGCGATCACTATGAGCCATGCCGCGTAAGTCATTTTTTTGATCGAAAACCTGTACGATTCCCACACACCCGCAAAGGAGATTGGCGCATGTAAGGGCGTTTGGAATATGACGAATTAAATTCACCTCTTTAGGTTTAATGCGTGAGGAAGCTAATAATAGCAAATTTATTCACTTTTACAGAAGGAGGCCTTACCTTAGAAAAGGATTATTCGCCTTTTCATAGCCAATCCTGGTGGGCATGCCATGACCAGGATATACCGTAAAATCGTCGTCCAAAACAAACAGCTTTGATTTAATACTGTTGATCAGCGTTTCGTAGTCCCCCATCGGAAGGTCGGTTCTGCCTATGCTTTCCCGAAAAAGTACATCACCGCCTATCACTATCTTTTGATCATCGTTTATAAAAACCACATGACCAGGCGCATGTCCGGGAACATGGACAACACGGAGTTCAAAATTTCCACACCTTATCACATCGCCTTCCTCGATCCAATGCTCCACCTCAGGCTCATCAAAACCATAAAAGCCATAATTTGACGCATAGGCTTTGACAGACCTTAACAAGGGCTCGTCGTGACGATGTAAACTCAAGGGAATCCCGTAGCGTCTCTTCAGGAATGAAATTCCCAATACATGATCAATATGTGCATGGGTATTAATAACACCCACAGGCGTCAGCTTGTTCTCCCCGACGAATCTTTCAACGTGTTCATTCTCTTGCTGCTGATGGTTCCCCGGATCGATAATCAGCGCCTGACCGGTCTCGTCGTACACTATGTAGGTATTCTCTGAAAACGGATTAAAAGTAAAACACTTCAGCTGGATCATGTAACTCTATTTGGTTTATATCTATGCATCTGATAAAGATCTTCCGGTTTCCCGGCCCTGTAAAAAATCCACATCAAACCTACCATTATTCTGCCCTCTAAAATAACTCTTTAACGGCTTTTTTTTGAACTGACCGGTCTGCTGCCGGACGCCTTCAGCCTGTTTTTCGGCACTATGCTATTCGCAACTTTTTGATTATTAATATGTAACAAGATTTATCGGTGGGAAAATTTGTTAAAATTACGGGCAGACCGTTGCGGCCGGCTTTCTATTTTAGTTTATATTTGATATAGAAATATCCATAAACATCCTACACACACTGCCTGCTATCATGATAGAGAAAATATCCAAGCGTATCCTTAAGAATTACGACCGGCGCTTTGTTTCGCACCGACTGGTTCTGA
>CAZAVR010000045.1:0-14901 GCA_964488435.1 uncultured Cytophagales bacterium
GAACAATTGCTGCTTACGTGGGATTCTTCCAAGGCAGTGTCCCGGATTGAGGTGATTTCTCAAGGGCAATTGATCAAAGGAGTTACACTTACACCTTCGGATATAGCATCGGGATCGATCAGGGTAACAGGATTACTGAGCAAAACCGCTTATAGTTTCAGTATTTATGACGGAGAGAGAGCGAAAGGGACAATTACCATCACGACATTATAGGCGCATTGAATTTTATGACGACGTATTTTTGGAAAGCAGCCTCCCGTCGAAGGGATGGACAGCGTGGTTTCTTTTTGTTTTTTCTGCTGATTTATGCGGGTATACCCATGCGGGGTGTAGGTCAGGAGATCATCCTGCGTGGAAAAGTACCGGTCTTTGTTTCTCCTGATGAGCCGGCTCCCGTTCACCGGGCAGTGGCAGATTTGGTGCGCGATCTGGGAAACGTTCTCGGACAACCCTCTCCAATCATCGACAAAATGCCAGCTAGTGGTCCGGTTATCGTGGTAGCAACAGGAAGTAAATACACAAGTTCTCAGCCTGCGGTTTCCGGCTGGGAAGCACACCAGGTCTTTGCCGATCGTGGCCGGGTGGTACTCAACGGCGCTGATATGCGCGGTACTATTTATGCAGTCTATACTTTTAGTGAGCTTGTATTAGGTATAAAGCCTCTCTGGTTTTGGGCCTCTGAGCCGCCGCAGCGGAAAAGCCAGCTCCGTATTGCAGCTGATTTCAGAAAGGTGATCGCGTCGCCTTCCGTCAGGTACCGGACCTGGTTTCCCAATGACAGGGACTTAATCACGCCCTGGCAGCGGCATTCGAAGGAGAACTATGAGGCATTCTATGAGGCCATGCTCAGGCTAAAGCTCAATACCCTGGAAGGTGGAATCGCCGATTTCAGGAGTTTTTCGCCACCGTTTCAGTTGGGACATGAAGCAGAGGTAGCTCAGCAACGGGGTTTGGTAAGTACAGGCCATCACATGCTTATTTTCGGATCTAATTATCAGCATTGGGAAACCTACTGGAAAAGAGTGCGTAACATGCCTGTTCCGGAATTAACCATCGCTAATACAGCAGCTCTTCGCGAGTGGTGGGCTTTTCATATTGACCTTGCCACCCGTAATCAGGCCGAGGTGATTTGGTTGGTGGCTTTCAGAGGCAATCGTGATATTCCTTTCTGGGAGTTTTTTCCTGATGCGCCGAAGGACGCGGAAAGCCGTGCAGGGGTAATAGATCGCATGGTTCGGTTGCAAATCGACCTGCTCAAAGAGAAAACAGGGGACCCGCATCCACCTATGCGTCTGACGCTCTATAATGAAATGTCTACCCTTGTAGCAGGCAAGCTATTAAAGCTGCCCGACGAACCTTCGTTGATCCGGAATTTCGTCGCTGCCCGCAGGGATCATTTTCCGGCACCCGACCTGATGAATTATTCATTTTCGGGAGAGCCGGTAGGGTACTATCTGAACTTTCAGTTTACATCATCAGGCTCACATCTGGCGCAGGCTGAAGGTCTCAGGAAAATGGAGCAGAATTACAGGATGGTAGATAGCCTGAGCAAGGGTAATCTTCTTTTCTCGGTGGTCAACGCGGGCAATATCCGGGAGCATTTGCTCGAGTTGTCTGCCAATGCAGAGATGATGTGGAACTTTAAAAACTTTGACAGCCGTATCTTCCTGAAAAATTTCTGTGACACTTACTTTGGGAGACAAGCCGGTCCGGAAATAGCAGATCTATACGCTGATTTTTACAATTCGTACTGGCAGCAAAAAAAGGGCGATATACCCGGTTTTGAAAGACAATACATTTTTCAGGATTTGCGTTACGGCCGGGCTGCGGAAATGCTTCTCAATGACATGGAAAAAGGCCGGCACACCGTCAATCCATTGGACAATCACCCGCTGGATAATCCTGATAAGGGAAGTGTGGGCTATTTTCGGGTCATTCCGGAAGACAACGGCGTCAGGAACCAGGTAGAGGCTCTTTTGAAGGGTACATCTGCCAGTATTGCCGCGTTGGAGAAAGTCACGGAAGAGGCTGACCGGATATATGGCGGGCTTCAGGAGGGGAAGGTCTTTTTTGACGATAACCTGCGGGGACAGGCATACCTGATGCTGCATCTGAATCGCATGCTTAACTTTCTGACGCAGGCCTATCAGGCCACGAACGACCAACAGGCCAGGAAAGGTTTTCTTGAGAAGAGCCTGTTTGAAATCCAATCGGCAAAGCAACGCCTTCGGGATGCCGAGCATGGTCCATTTGCAGGCTGGTACGAGAGTGAAAATAAATTCGGGTTCAGAAAGATAGAAGACCGGATAGAAAAGTTACACGCGAAACTCTGATTTTAAGTTAAAGTCGGAAAACCCTTCCTTTCTTTAGTAGCATACTCACCTGTCCTACCTGCTGTACTGTTTGTATTTGCAGGTAGGATCATTTTGTTCAGCAAGACAAGCGGACGGCGAAACGGGCCATGGCCTCCCGGAGAAAGGCAGCAAAGCCCGGATCCGGAGCTCCATCGTTCATGGTATATCTGTCATCGTTCACATATAGTTCACCTAATCCGGTATAGGCCTCTGCGGAGGGATTGGAGCCCCAGAAATGGGAAATGAACTGGTAATGACGGGCGATTAAGCGCTGTACTTCCTCCTCCTCCGGCGCGAGACCTTTACACGCTTCGAGTTGGCGGTTCAGCGCGATAAAATCTTCTTTAAGCTGGTGTAGTTCTGATTTGCTCATGCTCCTCAGCTGTTGCTCTGATTTCTCTACGACATCTTCGCCCCATTTTTCAATAACTTCGTTACGGTAGGCTTCCGCTTGCGCCCTGGATAATCCGTCGTACAATTCTTCATGCTTTAACATAATCCCTTCTTTTAAGTTGAAAATGGTTTTATCGACTGTTTTTATTAGTTTTTTCATTCTTTCTAACCTGGCCGTCAAAGCTTTCTTATGGCTTTCCAGTGAGGCAACCGTATCAAAATGAGGCTGGTCCAGGATTTGCCTGATTTCGGCGAGTGGAATATCAAGTTCTCTGTAAAATAGAATCTGCTGCAGACGCAGAAGTTCTTTTTCGCCGTACAGCCTGTATCCGGCTTGTGTGCGTAAAGACGGGACGAGTAGTTTCATCCTGTCATAGAGATGGAGGGTACGTATACTCACTCCTGCCATGAGGGCCAGTTTTTTGACGGTATAGTGAATCATGCAGGCTTATATGGATATTGATAACGCAAAGCTAAACTATGACCTTAGGGGAGAGTCAAGCTTTTTTTTCGTTTTTTTTAATAGTTGGCAAAAAGTGATAAGGCGGAGCGGCTAATCACTCTTCCGGCCGCGCACATGCAGTGGAGTGAAAAGGGAATTTATACTCGTCGTAAATTACCGCCCCGGGAACTACTGAAAAGCCCAGCTGGATTAGATTAGCGGCCTGCTGACGCGTGTAGGTATGTGAAGCTCAGGGTATGAGCGGTGATTGCTTTATAAGCAGACCATCTTATTAAGTTACGAAGTTTTTTTTAGAATACCAAATTTTTGCTTTGAAAAATTCAGCAAAACACGTGCTCCTTTTTGTGAGCGGCTGCCGCAGGATGAATTGCGGCAGCCTTCTCTCATGTGATGCAAACGAATTAGTATCCTGTGTTTTGGGTAATGACGCCCGGATTTACGTCAATCTGCGCCTGGGGAATAGGGAAAAGCCTGTTGTTCTCGCCAATCTGAATAACTCTCCCGTTAAACTTTACATCATTTTTTGTGAAATAATTGTTCAGCGTGGGCACCAGCGTATTGGTTCTGACCAGATCAAAGAAGCGCAGGCCTTCAAAGCAGAATTCCAGGCGTCGTTCCTTTATAATGCGTTCTCTAAGCGCCGTCTGATCAGCCACGTAAGTAGCCGTAGCAGCAGGGTCGGAAGACTGCAGATTCATGGAGCTGTTGCCAAACGCACGTTGCCTCACCTGGTTTACGTACGGAATGGCGAGCGCGGTCGAACCTTCTTCATTAAGGCATTCCGCGTACATCAGCAGGATATCTGCAAATCTTAAAACAGGATAATCGGTGCCGTCTTCGCCTCTTATCTGGATACTTCGATTGATGAATTTATTTACATAAGCCTGGGGGCCCTGCAGCACGGCATAAGCAATCGAGGCATCCCTTCGCAGATCCCCTTTTTCAAAGGCATTGTAAAGATCCGCTGTGGGTTGGTTGGCATTGGAGCCGAATAGCGGAACCGTTGCGCCTGCAATGGGACCAAAGGTTGAGGTAATCGGACTACCTTGTCCTGCTGCCTGGGCATTGGGCGTGTACTGAATGGCAAAGAGAATCTCTTTGTTATTGCCATTGTTGTATTGAAAAACACTGGCATAGTCATTGAGCAGTTGATACTGGCCGGGGCTTTGTTTGCTGATAATATCCAGGAGCAACGGGGTGGCTTCTTTGAACTTTCGTTGAAACAGCATGACCCTGGCGAGTATACCTTTTGCGGCACCACTGGTGATCCGTCCCAGGTCAGTGCCCGAATAGCCGGCCGGCAACAAGCTTATGGCTTCTGTCAGGTCCTTTTCTATTTGAATATACACATTTTTAGTCTCTTCCCTGCGAAATTCGTAGGCTTCGTCGGGAGTTTTTAGCTCCCTGAGTACCAGAGGGACATCGCCATACACTTTCACCAGGTTAAAATAAAAGTACGCTCTCAGGAATTTGGTTTCCCCGATCACCCGATTTTTGAGGGAAGCATCCATGGGCACGCTTTCGATCCTTTCGAGAATGATATTGGCGCGGCTTATTCCTTTATAGGAGTCATTCCAGCGATCGCTCACAGGCGCAGTGGATGCGGGATTAATAGCAAAATTATCAAAATCAGCATGAGCCGGATAGCCGGGTACTGCCTGCGCATCATCAGTAGTCATGTCTCCGTAGAAAAACTCCGTTTGCCCGACCGCATTGCTCCTGAGTGAGTTGTATACACCGTTGAGTGCATTGATCATGTCGTTGCTGGTCTTGTAAAATGTCTCCGTTGTCGCCGTACTGACGGGCGCCTGGTTCAGGATGTCTTCCGAGCAACCGGTGAAAACGAGAAGAACAAGAAAATAGTAACTAAGCTGTTTCATATCCTCGTAATTAATGATTTTTATAATCCAATATTGACGCCGAATGTAAGGGTACGGGCGAGAGGGTAGGTTCCGAAATCAATGCCCGGTAAAGTGACGCTCTCCCCGTTCACGCTGACATCGGGATCGTAGCCTATGTATTTGCTGAAAGTGTGCAGGTTTTGCGCACTGGCATAGATTCTCAGCGAACTAAAGCGAATTTTTTTCAGGAGAGTGGAGGAAACGGTATAGCCGAGCGTCACATTTCTGATACGCAGGTAAGATCCGTCACGTGTAAAGCGATCAGCCCTGGTCTCGGCATTGCCAATCGCAGCTGTAGGCCCTTCTGCTCTTGCGTAAATGCCGTTTCCCGGTTCTGAAGGAGATTTCCACCGGTTTTCGACGCTCTCCGTGAGCTGATTCCAGACCAGGGTGTTAGACCCCGTGTATAAGGAGCTGAAAAACAAAATGTCATTGCCTTGTACACCTTGCAAAAGCACATCAAGATCGAAGGCTTTATAGCTGAGGCGGTTGCTGATGCCGTAGGTGAAATCCGGATTCGGATCGCCTATCTCTGTTCTGTCATCGGGGGTAATTACTCCATCTCCGTTAAGATCGACGATCTTGCTGTCACCGGGAGCACCGAGCAGTTGACCGGCTGTATTTTTAAGACGCATCTCAGGGTGGGCATCTACATCCTGCTGGTCTTTGAAAATTCCGCCCAGCTTGTAGCCGAAGAAGTAGGAGAGGGGTTTGCCCACCTCTATGCGCTGCATAGAATAATTGCCGAGTGTATACGAGGTGATGGGGAGATTGTCTCTGCCCAGGCGCAGGGCTGTATTCCGGTTTCTGGAAAAATTTACATTCGTGGTCCAGGTAAAGTCAGTGGATCTTACGTTCACCGAATTTAAGGATATTTCAAATCCTTTGTTTTCAACTTTCCCGATGTTGGAAATTACTGTGGTGAATCCGGAGATGGAGGGGATCGGCAAATTGTAGAGCAGATTGTCGGTTACTCTTCTGTAGTAATCGAAATGGATACTCAGCCGGTTCTTGAACAAGCCCATATCCATTCCCGCATTGACCGTCGTATTGGTTTCCCAGCTCAGGTCGTCGTTTGACAAGCTCGACGGGCCGTATCCCACAGCCAATGCATTTCCGAAATTGTAATTTTGAGCACTCAACTGAGGAATGGAGGTGTAGTTTCCAATGTTGAAATTTCCCGTTTTACCATAGCCGGCGCGAACTTTTAACTCTTGCAGAAATGAGACCGATTTGAGAAACGGTTCTTCTGATACCCTCCACCCGATGGACGCCGCCGGAAAAAGGGCAAACTTGTTATTTTTTCCGAACCGGCTGGATCCGTCCCGACGTATGCTGGCCGATAACAGGTATTTTTCTTTGAAAGAATAGTTAATCCGGCTTAAATAACTCAGCAAGGTCCAAATGCTTTTACTGGCAGTGCCGTTGATGGTTGCTGCCCCGGAGACATACTGAACAGCGTCGTTTTGAAACGTGCCCGCGAGCCCGGTTAGATTGGCTCCTTCCGATACACCCTTCTGGTAAGTGTATCCGGCTAAGAAGTTAATATCGTGTGTGTTGGAAAAGTTCTTTTGCCACGTAAGTGTATTGTTCCAGGACAGTGTCAGGTCCTGCAGGTTTTCCTGTGCCGAAAAGATGGTAACAGGCATTGCAAGTGGCTGAAAACGGACGTTTACCTGGTTGGAATAAGTAGAGACGGTGGAAGGACGGTACTTGTTGGTGACCCCGTCCATCCTGTCGAGCCCCAGGTCGGTTCTCAATACCAATCCCTTCACCGGCTCCAGCTCGGCGTAGGTGAGGCCTGTGATACGTGCCCTTTCCGTGATAAATTTATATTTCGGATCTTCAAGAGGCTGCAGCGGGTTGTTGGCTGCAGCCCATCCGACGGTAGTATAGGGTACATTTAATCTTCCTCCGGTCCCGTCATATAAGCCGTCGGCTGTTTTGGGAGCAATGCTGGACGGAAGTACCAGCGTGGTTATAACCACCCTCACGTCATTGTCGGGACTGGATATTTCCCCGTCTGTCCATCTGCGGTTTTCGATGGTATACGAGGGAGAAAGGTTTATACCCACCCGTACGAAATCAGTCAGAGAAGCATCCAGATTTACCCGTGCCGTATACCGCTTCCAGTCGGTCGCTTTTACTACACCATCACCGGTGAAGTAGTTCCCCGAGAGATAGTACCGGATTTTATCCGTTCCACCCCGGGCTGACAGCTGGTAATTGGAAGTCGGCGCTGTCCTGAATATTTCTTTCTGCCAGTTGGTATTCGGTAGGCTGGATGGGTTGTCGTACGCTTCCAGGTAGTTAACGAAAGCTTTGGAGCCGGCCGATGTGACCCGCGAACCGTTGGGGACGCTAGGGTCACCTCCTGAAGCAGCCCATATAGCGGCGGTTGTTTCTTTCCAGTACTTGATTTCTCCGTCACGATCAAGCACATCAATCAGTTTAGCGACACGCTGCACGCCCGTATAGTAATTGAAATCGATTTTTGCCTGGCCTGATTTGCCCTTCTTGGTAGTGATCAGTACCACGCCGTTCGATCCGCGCGAGCCATAAATTGCTTGCGCGGAAGCATCCTTCAGCACATCCATGGTTTCGATGTCGTTGGGGTCAATGGTGTTCATATCTGCGGCGGATTGTAATGGCAGCCCGTCAACCACATACAGGGGTTCATTGCCGGCACTGATCGAACCTGTGCCGCGTATCCTGATCACCGGCGCAGCGCCTGGCCGGCCCGACGAATTGGTCACCTGAACGCCCGCTATCTGTCCGGCCATTCCTTCCAGCAGATTTTTCGTGACCTGGTTTTTAAGATTTCCTGCGTTGATCGAGGATACAGCCCCGGTAAGGGATACTTTTTTCTGAGTGCCGTATCCTACCACTGCTACCTCGTTCAGGTTATTGGATTGAGGGCTGAGTTTTACATCGAGGATATTGCTGTTGCCCACAGTCACCGATTGAGCTTCATAGCCGATATAGGAGAAAACCAATATCTGTCCTTTTGAAACTGATATTGAGAACGAACCGTTTGCATCTGTAGCCACTCCCCTGGTGGTATTTTTTACCTGGATGGATACACCGGGTAATGGCAGGTTTTCATTAAGATCAAGCACTTTGCCTGTCAGGAGGAAGTCCTGGGCAAAAGCTCGGACGGACAGGGCGGACAGGAACAGCAACAAAAGAAAACATCGCATTCCTACTGGAATAAGTGAAGTAAAATTTCGCATAGTTATATGTTTTTTTGAGGTATTTTCAGTCAAAAGGCATGCTTTCGACGCATTCTTGTACAGATAAGTTGGCATGAGAACGTACCGGATGTTCCAGGGTTTCCGAAAACCTGGAACCAGGGTCCGTAAGAGCTGACGTTTTAATGGGTTTGCGTTGTTACTTCTCCATCTCCACGCGCTCGAGTAGGGCGACGATTCCTCGCAAATGCTTTTCCTGATATTTTTTCAGGAGCTCCTTGTCGGTCTGATCGAACCGGCACCTGGCCAGGTCATTGGCATCAAAGGGCGCCTCCAGGTCAAAGGCCGGCATGTCCAATGCCATATAGCTCCAGGTAGGGATGCTTCCTGACGTGCAGACAAACTGGATTTTTTCTTTTTGCTTGTTGCGGACGTCCATCGCCTCCCAGAAAATGCGGGCATACTGGTTACACCGGTCGACAAAGGACGGGCTTTGCAGGGCATCTTTAGATGCCGCCAGGGTTTCTCCGGCGATACTGGCCAGAAAGTGATAGGAAAACAGAAGCCTTGGTTTAAAACCTGTAAAAAAGTCGGCAATGGCCGTTGTTTCATTTTCACTTCCAGGATACGGCCCGCGGTAAGTGTTCCCTTGAGGGTCGTCAGTGGAGTAGCCATAGGTGGATTCCACTACCTCCCAGTTGGCCGGGAAATTCCGGTTGATGTCTACCATGTTGGGATTTCGCCGGAGGTACCAGGGGGTCCCCCTCACCAGCTGGTCGCGCATGTCGGGATTGGCGGAGGGAATGGCGACCACCGATACTTTTTTCAGCAGATCCCGGTGGTTTTCCAATAGCTTCTCCAGGACATACATAATGATTTCCGGGCCTGCTTCTCCAGCGTGGACAGCGCCAAGGAGGGCAATGCACTTTTTTCCATCACCAACTTTTAACCCTACCAGAGGCCTCTTGCTTGTGCTCAATCCTATCTGGCTTACCTTCACCGCTGCGGGGTACTTTTGCTGCAGAAGGTCGACTTGTTTCCGAACGTCTTCGTACTTCAGCCAGACTTCAGGATCTCTTACCCGCACAGCAAGCGGGCCCTCCGGCTCGCCCTCTGCGGAGGCAATCCAGTAGCAATAGGTAGTTGTGGTCTTCACGTTCGGGTCGTCAAAGCTGAATTTGGCTTCGAGTGAAGGCTCGATTTTACCCTGGAAAATCATTTCTGCCTTTTTGTAATCCAATGCCTGGAAAAATTCCGCATAGTCTACTCCGAATTTGAAATCCGGACATTCCATCCGGTAAACACGCATTTTTTCAAAATGACGATTGAACTCCTTCGTGAAAAAGCGCATGGCCTTGTAAGCGCTTACGACAACTTTTCCATTATCGTAGTAGATATTTCCGTCTCTCAACGTCCTATAGGCGCTTACTGGCTCAGGAGTGCCCGCAGGAATGGATTTGACGGCTGTTTTCTCTTTCAGGATAGATGGAATAGCAAAAGAGGAAGCCGATAGTCCGGCCAGGCCAATAAACCCCCTTCGGTTGCATACTTGTTTGTCCGGTTTCGCCATAAGCATTGGTAAATTAGGTAAGGATTCAGGAATAGGAATGGATGTAGTCGGACGGGTGGGCAACCGGAAATAGTGCTGCCCCTTGATCCCCGCTGTTTTCGTTTTCTTTAGTAAAGTTCAGCTTTACGGATGAGCTGGCTCAAGAAGTATGATTTCCTGTCCCAGTTTATGGAGCGTTAATTGAAGGCCACCTTTAATGAGATCTGATCCCGTGTATGTACCCAGCGTTTTTTTTGCAAACCCCAGTGCGACCTTGTATCGTGTCGCGGGGCGTACCCAGGGTATATTAACGCGCCGACTGGCGTACCCTCCATCACCCCGTAAAACAACTACCGCTCCGTAACCCTTTTCATTCAATTTTCCCCACCAGTGCCAGTCCGTGTCTGTGGGTGCCGGAACGCCGCTGTACTGAAAGTCATCGTAGATCTGGTAGGTTTGATGTAGTCGTTTCAGCAGATCAAAGCCTGCACGATAGGTACTGATGTTTTCCTCTGTCAGGGAGGCCAGATCGCCTGCGTACACACTCGGAATACCCATGAACCAGCTGCAGATCTGACGATGCTGCAGTTCAGGAGTAAGGCTTCCCTTGATATTGACGGTAGCCGCGCCGTAGTATTCCAGGCTGTGCATGGGAAGGCCACGGTGAGCGAAAAAGCGTCTTCTGGCGTTATAGCATCCCTGAACCAGTTTTTTTTGTAAACTGTCGACGTTATGTGACCAGTTCCTGCTGAACCTCTGTTCCCGGGGGCCGCTTCCTGAGTAATCATTCGGCGGGATATGGTATACATGTGCATATTTCAGCGCAGCAAGATCACAGGGGACCCCCGGTGTTCCCCAGTAAATTTCGTGTGTCAGCTGGAGGGCGACGTCCGGCGCCGATTGGTTTATTTCGCCGAGTGTGGTCAGAAGCCCCCTCAGGCCTCGCAAAAGTGATTCTTTGTGTGTACGGCTCTCATGGGTCAGTGCGATATCGCCGAATTTTATACTCGTGAGATCTTGTTTGAAATAGGTGATATTGTACTGGTCGCGCAGTCGCAACAGACTCTGCGCATAGTAATGTTTCCATGGGCTGGTAAAACTCATAGCGTAACCTTCCTCCCGGCGGATACGCGGTAGCACATACGCATCAGGTATCGCCTGTACGTCCGGAGCAATATTGGGATTCCTGAACGGCCCTGTCCAAAGGCCCAGTTTTAATCCTTTGTCTGTGATGTACCTGCACGTTTGTGCGAATTGAGGAAATTTCAGGGAATCAGGAATGGCGCTGGAGGCACCCCATCGGGCCGGATCCTCGGACTGGGCCCATCCAGCATCCAGTTGCATGGCCGCAAACCCTGCTTTAGCAGCAATGTCCGCCATCTCACGCATGTTGTTGTCTGAAATTAAGGCCCCGAAATTGGACCACGAACACCACATCGGAACGGATGATGCAAGTGTGGTTTCATTTTTTAGCCCGACCACTTCCGTCAGGAATTTCTTAAACGGCCGTTCAACCGTTCTGTCCAGGGGGGTGGAGACTGCCGAGATGGTTTTTGTCACTTGACCTGTATAGGCATAAACAAATACAGGCTCTGAGACAAAGGTTTCTCCAGGGCCCAATACCCATTCGAACAGGGCACTGGTGTAGCCGGAAGCGCCGCTTTTCTGAATCGTCCGTAATGCCGACGGAATCTCGCTGCCTATAATCACACCGGACGTAAGATCCGCTTTCTGGTAGCTTCTCAGGCTGGTTGTCGCTCCGCGCTCGGCGGGTGTCAGGTCAGTCGGGGTGTTATAAGTATCAGCGATTCGGATAGGATTGACGGTCAGCGAATCGATTTTGAGCCATTGTGCACTGTTATTACTGATTTCTACCCATTTTCGGATCGCCGGATGATCTTCGTATATTTCGTACACAATATTTACGGTCACGTCTTTCAAAAGCCTGCTGCCGGCAGACCAGCACCGGATGTTCAATCGCCTGACACCCTGTTTCGGGCTGGAGACAATCACATTCGCCTGATCGAACACATGGCTCCAGGTATCGGAGTTTAAATGAAGCGGATCAGTCCAGGCCGTTTTTTGTTTGAAGAATCCGGTTTCGCCTGTTGTCTCCATGATATCCGTCCAGTTGGCTTCTCCAATCTGCTGGGTGATTTCCTGCGCCTCGCCGGCAGTAATGCCCAGGGGCTTTTCATTGGGTGAGGCTTTATAGAACGAAACAGACAGTTCCCGCGAATCCGCAGCCACCACGTTCCGGCCATTCACGAACAGACCCGCTGAGGTCAGTTGACCTCCCTCGATCCTGAGGCGGCGTTCCTGTACACCGGCCCGGATGGAGATCATGTCTTTGTTGATTTCTATCCCGTAGATCGGGTTCTGTCCGGAGGCACTATTCCCGAACAGCGTGGAAAACAGCGGCAGGAGGAAAAAGAAAAAAAGCAATTTTAAATTTTGCATCATAACAAAAGGGTAAACTAAGAGACCGAGCCATTCGGACGCAGCTGGTATTTATGTACAGGACTTACCTGTCCGGTGTTACTTCAGGGAAACGTCGGCTTCTTTGCTCAGGAAATGGGCACCGTCTTCCTTTAATCCTTTGGCTTCCCATTCGAGAAGTGCCTCGTCAGGCACAGTTTCAACAGGGGTGACAGGCGCGATGGCGGATGGGTTGTAGCCCACATTTGAAGCGCGGCTGTAACAGGATATCATGGACCAGCGGGGGTAATCAGATACGTTGGCTTCAGAGCGGTGTAAAATATTGCTATGAAACAGCAGGATGTCGCCTGCTTTCAACTCTACGTAGACAAGCTCCATGTTCTGAAGCGCGAGTTCCACGAACCTTGGCGACGCGCCTACCTGTTCACCGGAGAAGCCATGTTCTACGCGCCCCAGTCTGTGTGATCCTTTGATGACCTGCAGGCATCCGTTTTCTTTCGTTGCGTCGGTAATTGCGACCATCACCGACATCATCTGGTCAGGGAAGAGAAATTCATTTTTGTACCAATATCCATAGTCCTGGTGCCATTCCCACGCGCCACCTACTTTGGGTTCCTTTTGCATCAGTTTGGAGTGATAATGACATACAGAAGCATCGCCGGATAAATCGTCTTTCTCCATCAACCTATCTACCGCATTTACAAGGCTATGGCCCCTGCTCAGTAAACCATACACGTCGTCACCTGGTACATACCATAATGAAAGCTTGCTGCGTTTGCCAGTGCTGTCGTTTACATTGATCGCGTTTTTGCTGACGGCATCGTCCTCAATGGCCGTGCGATAGAGTTTTGCCACTTCTTCCGGTTGATAGAAGCCCTGGAGAATCAGGTAGCCGTCCCTGTTGTACTGTGCGGCCTGTGCTGTAGTAAGTACTGGTTTTGTCATCATTTTATGGTTAAGCGTATCAGGTTATAGCCTGTAGTAGCTGAAAGGTTAGAAACAGGAGTTCTTTGATTTTCCTTCAGGTTTTACAAAATTCGGTTCTTCTCAGTAAAATCAGCTGGACGATTTTATTATAAACATGGATTATTATATTTTTGATTTCGCTAATCAGAAAAGTTGCTGTTGTGGAAAAAGTTATGAGAAAAAGTCGTGGTTTTGAGGGAGAGTTGTTCATCCAGATTCCGAAGATGGTGTTGTCCAACTGTCAGCATCTCCCTTTGATCAAATCGGTCTTTATCACGCATATTGGTTTTTATCCGAAAGCTTTACACCATTATTTCCAAAGAGTTAAAGGGGCTCCCGACGTGATCATCCTTTATTGTACGGATGGTTCCGGCTGGCTGCAGATCGATAACGAGACCTATACTGTGAAGGCCGGAGAGATTTGCACTATTCCGGTGGATACGCCGCACACTTATGGGGCAGACGAAAATAATCCATGGAGTATTTACTGGTTTCATCTCAGCGGGAAGAATTGTTTGGATGTGGTGGAGGCTATCATGCGAAACGAGACGGTCTCTCCCTATGTGGTGCCGGTCGGTTATTCCGAAGAGCGCAATGTTCTTTTTCGACAGATCGCTACCACCTTGCTCAAAGGGTACAGTACGTCAAACCTGATGTTTGCCAATCTTTCACTTTCCTATTACCTGTCTACCATAATCTCACCTGAGCATTTTCGTCAGAAAGCCCTGCTGACTATGCAGCCCGATGTGATAGGCAAAGCGATTCAATATATGCAGGATCACTTGTCCAGGGCTATCACACTGGACGATATCGCTTCGTCGGTACACCTGTCGGTGTCTTTTTTCTCCAGGAAGTTCAGGCAGGAAACGGGTTACGCGCCCATTGCCTACTTCAATCATTTGCGTATACAGAAAGCCTGTCAGTTGCTGCATTTCGGGGAATTGCGCGTCAATGAGGTTGCTTCCGAGGTGGGAATTGACGATCCCTTCTATTTTTCGAGATTGTTCAAGCAGCAAATGGGGGTCTCGCCGGCAAAGTACAGGGCTAAGGCGTAGGGGTATCGTACGTCATCTCGAATGTGCGCCCCTTGTACGTCGTCATCTCGACTGTGCGCTCCTTGTACGTGGTCATCTCGACTGCGCGTCCCGGACTAAGGCCTTTTTCAGGCCGCATGGACTAGCCGTCCGCGCTCCTTGTACGTCATCTCGACTAAGGCCCCCTTTCGGGCCGCATGGAGAGATCTCCTCATAAATAGGCACAGTGCCGTTTGAATAGGAGATGTCTCCACTTCGGTCGACATGACACTTCGGTCGACATGACGCCCAGGGCTTCGGTCGACATGACGCCCGGGGCTTCGGTCGCACTGCCCTTTGTGTGACCCCGGCGGGGTGTCATTCTCACCGCCTGACCTTTCCCACAGCAACCGATCATAAAAAAGACCTGTCTTACGATTTTTTTGTTCATTTTGTTGATGAATTTTCAATAGAACAAAACACTCCCTGATATGGCCGGGCGATTTCTTCTGATACTGTTGCTCTTCATCCTGGGCGACTTTTATTTTTACCAGGCGGTGACCACTGTTGCCACCAACCCCCAGTTCTCGACCCCTATCAGCGTGATCTGCTGACCGTCCCTCTGCAAGGTG
>CAZAVR010000046.1:0-13289 GCA_964488435.1 uncultured Cytophagales bacterium
CTGCCTGCACGATAGTACCTGTAAAAATCCTCATTGGATATGCTTTCCTTATATTCGGATTTGAGAATTTTTAGCTGGTTTTCAAAATAGCTTTGGTGTATCCTTCCGGTACTTACCGGGCAGGTAGTTTCAATGCGGAAAACCTTATTGTAGTAAATAAGTTTTCCTAAAATCTGCGGTTTGATTTTCTTGAAAAAATTGATTTCCTGCTGTTCGTCCTTAAATCCGGTCTGTAAGACTTTCATCTTTATAGTAAACAGCATTTCCTTTAAGAATAAGGTCATTTGGTAAGCCTCATCCGCAGTTTGCATCATTTGAGAAGATACCTTATCTTCCTGATGCTGAATTTCCGATAATATTTTGTTCAACACGATTTCCATAGCTTAGACATTTAGATATTGGGACCATTTGTTTCGGATTTATATCTTTGTTTATTTGTCAAAACTTGGAAATAATAGCGAAGCCAATATCACAGATTGCCCCCATATTGGGGAATATTTATTTTCAACTGCGGTTTTTTACGAATACTTCAAAACGGAAAAAGGGTTAAGTATGCTACGACTTAACCCTTTTTTTATTAAATTTGCAGTAATGATTTACAAGGTAGTCAGATGAAAGCGAGTGCAGTAAGCACCATTACTAAATCGTTACCGATAGCACTTTCGGTTCTTGTAAACTACTCTTTATTAGCCACTTTGGGCTATATTAATCTTTTCTACAAAAAAATATAATAAGCCGCCCTGCGCCGTCAGCTAAGGTATACGTGTATTTTAGCTCTTCAGGCAGCCCGGAGTGACATCGCCCCGTCCCGCAGGGCACGATTATTTTGCTATCCTATTTTTTTAGTTTCGGTTTACCGGGAGTAACGCATCTGAAGGTATACGATGTGATCTGACTTTACCACTTCCGTTGCCACCACCCGCATCAGATTAGGAAGCCGGAACGAAGCTCGTTTTCCTTCCCGCCTTGTTGTGCATTTCCAGCCTTCACCCTTTCCGGCTATGGGCTCTTTTATCTGAGCGTATATGAATGAACATACCTTTTTACTCAAACTTTATGAAAATGCAAACATCTAACTTAAACTCACATCTTCCGCCGCGGGCTACTGTTAACGAAAATGGCATACTATGGTTCGATTTTTCTTCCGGACGCCTGTTGGAGCTTGACAAATTCAAGTATATACGTATCGCTGTCGAGCAGGGAGATTGTTCCGGCAGTGTATTGTATATGGTTCCGTTAAAATCCCTCGTTCCTAAATCGACATTCAGAGTAGGTAAAAGCGGGCTGTACTACTATGTTAACCTGAAAAGGCTTTTCAGCTCGCTCGACATACACTTCCATAGAAAGATAATCTCGTATAATATACAGAACATATTATATGAAGGGAAAAAGATATGGATGCTCAGGAGAAATAATTATTGACGTGACCTTGTGCGATAGCGATCGGCTGTTTGTCAAGGAAGAAAAACGGGAAAATAAATTCAAATTTAATTGTAACAAATTTTGTTACAATTAAATTTTCTCTTACCTTTGCTACCGAAATGAACAACACAAGATTTGCAACGGCTATTCATATCCTAACCATCCTGGCAGTAGAGGCGGATGAATGGCTGAATTCTGACTACATAGCCGGCAGCATAAATGTGAATCCGGTTATTGTTCGTAAAGAACTGACGGCGCTGAATGAAGCGGGATTGGTTATCAGTAAAAAAGGAAAGGAAGGCGGGGTACGATTAGCAAGGGCAAGCGACAGTATTTTGCTGGCTGATATTTATCATGCGGTAAAGAATTCAGAGGTTCTCGGCAAGAAAAATCAGAATCCAAACCCCCGGTGCCCCGTCGGCAGGCAAATCAATGATAAATTGGGTAGTTTGTTCCTCGAAACCGACCAGTTGGTGAGCAGCACATTAAAGGAAAAAACACTGGCCGATTTCAGCGGGCAGTTCAAATAATTTTTTTAACCACAATTGTAACAAATATTATTACAAAATAAAAAATAGAAAACAATGAAAATCGCAATTACAGGAGCTACCGGACAATTGGGTCGTATTGTCGTAGCAAAATTGAAAGAAAGAACGGTCGCAGAAAACCTGGTGGCGCTGGTACGCACCCCCGAAAAAGCCGCAGATTCGGGTGTCGAAGCCCGTACTTTTGATTATTCTAAACCTGAGACGCTAGCCGTAGCGTTGAAAGGTATCGATTCCCTGTTGCTTATCTCAGGCAGCGAGGTAGGCCAGCGTGAAGCGCAGCACAAAAACGTAATCAATGCAGCAAAAGAAGCCGGTGTGAAATGGATTGTGTATACGAGCCTGCTGCATGCCGACACCTCATCGTTAAGCCTGGCGCCGGAGCATGCCGCGACCGAAGAAGCATTGAAAAATTCAGGTATCGCATACACCATTTTGCGTAACGGATGGTACACCGAAAACTATGCCGGTTCAATACCGGGTGCCTTACAGGCAGGCGCGTTTATTGGTGCAGCCGGCGATGGTAAAATCTCATCGGCTACCCGCGAGGACTTTGCCGAGGCGGCAGCCATAGTGATAACCTCAACGGGGCACGAGGGTAAAATCTATGAATTAGCCGGAGATGAAGCTTATACCTTAACGGAACTTGCCGCCAAGACTTCAAAACAAACAGGCAAAGACATTCCGTATAACAATCTGACTGAAGCTGATTATGCTGCTGCCCTTGCCGGTGCAGGTTTGCCGCAATGGCTGGCAGATGCCATTGCCGGATGGGACACCGGGGCTTCCAAAGGCGACCTTTTCGACGATAGTAAAACATTGTCGGGGATTTTAGGGCGCCCAAGCACACCTCTTTCCGACGTAGTAAGAAGCGTGTTGGCATAGTTGAGCCCTGAAAATATGATAGCGCCTGCGACAGAACGCACAGGCGCTATCATATTTTCCAGGATAGGCTATTTTGCCAGTAACACAAATAATATCGCCAGCAATGCCGGTAACGCCTGAAAGAAAAATATTTTCCTGCTGGCCGTAACAGCGCCAAAAATTCCGGCCACTGCCACGCAGCCCAAGAAAAACAAGCGAACATTTACGCTCCACTCCGGATTGTCGATAAGGAAAGACCAGATTAGTCCGGCTGCCAAAAATCCATTGTATAGCCCCTGATTGGCTGCCAGGCCTTTGGTCGGCTTAAAGAGCTCGCCCGGGAATGCGCCTCCGAACGTTTTTTTCCCAATTGTCTCCCAGGCAAACATTTCCATCCATAAAATGTAAATGTGCGATAAGGCTACAAATCCTGTTAAAACTATTGAAATAGTCTGCATCTTATTGTTATTTGGTTGCTTGCTCCTGTAGGTTTAACTCCCGTACACTATAATCAGGAGTTGAAGTTAAAAACAAAATCGTCAATTTTATGGTTGCTTTGTGAAGCATCCCGAATGGACACTTGAAAATACGGCACATAAGTAAACTGAGCTAAGTCGTGGGTTCATAATACTTACAGGAGCCGGAGGAGATTCAGACTTGCCGGGAGTGCTTTACCGTCACGGCGTGAGAATAAATGCATATTTTTGCGTGTTTCACTTGCTTACGACCTTCCTTGTCAGTCCGAACGATGGTGCCGGCAATATTCTAAACGTGATATGAGAAACCTGACTCAAAATATTTCTGCTCTTTTTTCCGGCGAAATATCCAGATCGGTGCTGAATTCACCACTCCCGGGAAATATCGCCGAACGTTTTCAGCTACTTGAACTTCATTCCACTACCCGCAAGATCATTTTCTCCATTACCAACCGAACGTCTTTCGAGTACCTTTTTATTTCAAGCGGGTACCGGGACTTTTACGGATTGGCGGAAAATGAGCCCGTAGATTGGCACCATGTGTTTCCAAGGGTAATTCGAGAGCCCCTGGTCCTGAAAGGCGTCATGGACGGATTGAGACAGCTGCTTGAAAAGTTTAATGAAGCCGAGCGGGAACAGTTTAGTTGTGTGATTTGCGGACCGCCGGTCACGACTCTTCACGGGGTATTTAAAAGGGTTGGCATGCAAGTGTACCCGGTATGCTGGGATCAGGACGACAGGGTGCACTGGGCCGGGCTGAATTCGACCCAGGATATCAAACATCTGCTGGGAGGCGAGGGGTTTTGGATCCGGGTTTCATCGGGAGACAAAGTTTTCACCTATTTTTCATCCAACGACAAAATCACGAACCGCGACATCGTGACTACCACAGAGCTGGAAGTGATCAAAATGTGGGGTCAGGGAATGGATGTTCCCGCCATCGCGGAAGCAAAAGAAAACTCGATCCATACGGTTAATAACCAGTTCAAATCGGCGCGTAACCGCCTGCTGGCACGTGACAACACTGCTTTGCTTGAGCTTTGCGTGTTGGCTGGTATAGTAGAAAAACTCTGAAAGGAGTTGAAAATGGAGTGGGATGGGCTTAAAATTTCATCCCATAGCCAAATTGGCTATATTTTTCTGCTTTTTTGTATAGTGCAGCTTTAGGGGCTTACGGTTTCCGATTAGTGATATCCTTGAACTATTGGCGAGCGGTCTTACTGAAGCTGAAATATTAGAACAACACCCTGTTTTGGAACAGTCAGATATTCAAGCTGCCCTGCTTTACGCTTCCATGAAGGTTAAAGACACAGCTATAATTTATGCCGCCTGATTTGGAAATCTGGCTGGACACGAATCTGTCTCCCATCATTGCGAAATGGCTGGGGGATTACCTCAATGTGACTGTTAAGTCTTCCTATACCCTCGGTTTTCATCATTTGGATGATTTTACTATTTACCAGCGGGCAAAAGGACATGGCAATGTAGTGTTAATTTCCAAGGATGCAGATTTTCCCGAGTTGATCAGCCGCTTAGGTACACCTCCAAAATTGATTAACCTAAAAATTGGAAATTGTAGCAACCAGTTGCTTTGGGATCGCATCAGGCCGAAAATCAGGCAAGCGTTGCAGAAAAGCGATCTGAGCTTCTAAAACACAAAAGCCCCGCACTGCTGCGGGGCCTTGTGGAGACGGAGGGATTCGAATCTACATAAAATCAGAGTAAAGGAAAACATTATTTATTATTCATTTTCAGTATCTTACTACCATCACACTAAAACAAAAATAAACGGGAGCAAATAAAATAAACTACCTATTGTGTGTAGATTTGTGTGCAGAGCATTAAAGACTACATATGGAGGATAGTATTTTTGATATAAAGCGGTCAATTCGTTTCTTCCTGGAAAGCAGGAAAGACGATAATGGAAATTTAATCACAAAAAAAACGTCCCGATACGCATGTCAGTCAGCTTTTCCGGCAAGCGGATCATGTTTTACGCAGGGTACCGGGTTGACGCCAAAAAATGGGATGATGGCAGGCAGAGGGTAA
This sequence comes from uncultured Cytophagales bacterium, assembly GCA_964488435.1. Classification (GTDB taxonomy): domain Bacteria; phylum Bacteroidota; class Bacteroidia; order Cytophagales; family Spirosomataceae; genus JBEBSO01. Next base: position 5,357 of record CAZAVR010000046.1, read on the forward strand.
AGAATAACACTACACACGCAAATGATATAACTCACTCTCAAATAAACGAAAAGCTAGACCGGCTCAGCTCCGGAATGAATGCCTTCTTCAGGTCATGTGAGAACAACCGGGAGTATCCAACTATAGCCGACTTAAAGAACGAGTTCACCAGGCTAAGCAATGAAAAGCCCAAGCGAACCGAAACTCTCTTCACTGCCTTCGACGACTTTGTTAAGACCGTTGGAAGGGAGAACAACTGGAGTAAGGACACGTTGATCAAATTCTCTGTAATCAAAAATCACCTGCTAGAATTTGACAGAGGGTTATCGTTCGAAAACCTGACCAACGAAAAGCTTTTAGAATACATAGATTACCTTCGGATCAAGCGAGGGATGCGAAACACGACAATAAAAAAGTCCGTATCATTTTTAAAGTGGTTTCTGAAGTGGGCCCAAAAGAAATACCCGGTAATCTCCTCAGCCATAGAATTTCAGGTTAAGCTCAAAGGCACTGACAGTTCTCTTAAAAAGGTGATCTTTTTGACACTGGACGAACTGAAGCACATGGACAGTCTCTCGATACCGGAGAGCAAAAATTACCTGGCCCGAGTGCGAGACGTGTTTGTGTTCTGTTGTTTTTCCGGCCTCCGCTATTCCGATGCGTACAATCTGAAGAAGGCCGACGACAAAGGAGACTTTATAGAGTTCGTGACCCAAAAGACTACCGACCGCCTGCGGGTTGAGCTTAACAAGTATTCCCGGGAAATACTGGACCGGTATAAGGAGGTGCCCCTACCCTATGGAAAAGCCCTGCCTGTGATCACAAATCAAAAAATGAATAACTACCTGAAAGAACTGGGCGAAATGGCCGGGCTCGACGCACCAGAAACGATCACCTACTTCAGGGGCAATGAGCGGATAGAAGAAACAAAGCCTAAGTACGAGCTACTTTCTACCCACTGCGCCCGGAAGACGTTTGTAACCAATCTTATTTACATGGGTGTCTCAGACCACGTAATCAGGCAATGGACTGGCCACAAGGATGCTAAATCATTCGATGTGTATCATAAGATAGTAGACGACATCAAAGCCCGGGAAATGGCAAAATTCAATGATATATAGAAAGGATAAATTCAAATAAAAAAAAGTAAAAAAAAATCCCCCGTTTACTGTGATAAATAAAAATCATACAATACATTTGTATCATCAATTCGTAAGACTTCAAAGCGGATATGATCTTGTAGACTTTTACCCCACGCTGTAAAAGGATATTTAGGTGAAGCTGTTTAAAAGGATGTAGAATGTGAAAATACCGACGTGGGCGGATTATAAATTTTTTACATTCTATACAATGTACTCACATCAAATCAATGGCGACACGCCACTTTTTCAGCTAACGGTAAATCAGCTAATCGACTTAATAAAGTTGAATCTGCCTGTTTCTTCAATCCCCGCAGAAGAGTCTGGAAAACCCCAATACATCTACGGACTAAAAGGTCTTGCTAAATTGCTTGATTGTTCTCATCCAACAGCACAAAAGCTCAAAAACTCGGGTAGAATTCCATACGCACAAGTTGGCAGAAAACTTGTATTTGAAAAGGAAACCGTTTTGGCGGCGCTGCATAAGACTACTAAAAAGCTGAGCAAGTCGGTAAAGTAGCTTCTCTTCTAATTTCACATACTATCACGGGCCCGGGCCCAATAAAAAGCGTCACCATGCCTCAACATGACAACGCCTTAGAACGCGAAGAAGAACACGAATATACGGAGAAAACCAGAGGAAAGCGAGCATTGACCGGGTACGAACTATTTAAGTGCTGGTATTCTTTTGCTTCTGAGGTACCGGTCGAAATACGCCCTATACATCATGCGATAATGGCATGGGTATTTGAGTTATACAACCTTTCCGGGAAAGCTGAGACTTTTCAGCTTGTGACAAAAGAAGCTATAGCAATACTCGGAATAAATCACCCAGACACCTATCAAAAGGCTATTAAGCAGCTTGTAGCATGGGGATGCCTTCGAATAGTTAAGGAAGCCAGAGGAACGTACGTTGCTCGATGGGTCAGCTTAAAAGAATGCCCTGTATTTGATGACCGTATAGACAACATCGTACAACCTATTATTCAACCTACTGTACAACCTAAAAAACAGGTTGAGAAACAGGTTAAACAAAGGGTCAAACAACAGGTCAAGAGAGCACCCATTATAAAAGGTATAAATAAAGAAATAGATAAATACTCAAATAATAAAGGTATCTCTGACGCCGTGACCGTCGTCCCCGATGAGAGCAATAGCCAGGAGACATTATTTGAGCTGATTACCGTCAAGGATAAAAAAGCTGTCGCGAAGCTCGAGAAAGAATACACGCTCACACACCGGATACGCTTAGAGGTCGAAAAGATCCGGCCGGAATACCGCTGGTATTCAAAGGACGGCAAAGCTGCGAAAACTTTGTGTGATCAGATAAAATTCAGGTTCTCTAAGAAAAACGGCCGCGAGCCGTCGGATGAGGAATTATTATACAGCTTTACCTGGCTTATTGACCATTTACCGAGCTGGTACGCAAACAAATGGGATCTGCCTCTCATATCGGGGTCATTTGAAAAAATAATGCTTGAACTCGAAAAGGGGCCAGTCAGCGGAGGCGGCAAAAAGCCAACAATGGCCGATAGTATGGCAACTATCGAACGCGCGGGTGAGCGACTTCGACAGCAACCAAATAGGGGCGATCTCTTTGAGATTTTCGGAAACTTTTAAATTAATACTATACGATAATGGCAACAACACACATTGGCGCCGCGATCACGCAGGCGCTTACCAGCAAACCCGGACCGGTAGACCTGGCAGAAAGTAATCAAACTGAAAAGCTGTCTGGTAAAGAGCAGGCGATAGTACGAGCAACTCAAACCAGCCCTCAAAACCCGCGAATAGTCCATATGGGACAGGCTCAGCTTGGGCAGCTAGCTACCCGCACACGACAGGCTATCAGCCTCAGGCTTGGGCAACACGCCAAAGTAGAGGCGACAGAGGAGCAGGTACTCCGATATATGGTACAAACTTTTCAAAAGTTTCCGAGTCTGACGCTAAACGAGATCATTTACGCCATTGATCGGGCATTGGACGGCGATTATCTAAAGGAGGGGCAGACTTTCGTTTATTTCTCGATCTCAAACCTTGCTTTATGGCTGAAAGCCTACATTGGCGAAACCAAAAGCCCGGCCATGCAGAAATTAGCAAGGCTTCAGCAGGATGAGAAGACGGAAGCTTCGACACCGAGCGAAGCAGAGCAAAAAACGCTTGCTATCAAAGTTGTAAACCAATACCTGGACGCCCGAAAGGCTGACAAAGAGCATAGGGTAATGTACAGGGTAAGTCCTCTTTACGACGACTTGGCGAGGTTTGGCATCTACGAAGCTAGCGAGGAGGAAAAACGGGAGGTTATCCAGGAAATCCGCAAATGGCGGCCGAATATCGAGAGGGAAGTACTGATCAGGGAAGCGAAAGGCAAGATATATAACTCATTCATAGATAGCCTCCTTCTGTTTCAAACTCGTCTTGGAGCCGACGGGAAGCCTATCCACGACGAGAGTCCGGCATAAAAACCGTAATCCATTTTTTTTACCATAAACAAACATACTATGCAAACGCAGTTAGTAACACTCTCAGGATCCGGCCAGGCCGTGACCAGTTCAAACAAAGTCGCCGAGGTCTTCGGGAAAAATCATCAACACGTTCTACGGAATATCCGTGACATACTTGAGCAAGATCTCACTGTCCAAAATTGGACGGTGAAGGAATGGTTTTATGAATCGGAGTATCTGAATGACAGAAACCAGAAACAGCCTTGCTATTTCATGAATCAGCAAGCCTTTTCTCTCCTGGCAATGGGTTTTACGGGTAAACGGGCTATGCAATTCAAAATCCACTTCATCCAGGAGTTTGAGCGAATGAAAGCCTATATTCTGAGCCAGCAGAACGGAGATCTCCAGGAATTGAAGCAGAAAGTCGAGCAGTTGCAGATCCACGCGAATTTACAAATCAGTGCCGGCTACTACCAAGTAGATCTCAGCGAGTACACCGTAATCGGATTTGCCGCGAGCCGTGGCTTTAAATTCAACAACTCGACAGCAATCATGTACGGAAAGAAAGCCGCCTCCTTGAGTAAGAAAAAAGGTGCCAAAATCGGAAAAATAAAGGATCCCCGATTTGGGTTCGTGAACACCTACCAGACCTCCATTTTGAAAGAAGTATTCTCACAACCAATTTTTTAAACACTATGACACGCGAAGAACAAACACGCTTGCGCCTACGTCTGACGCATTTGCAGAAGGAGAATGATGAATTAAGGTTGCAACTGCTCCGGCATAAAAAAGCTTTCGAGTGCCTGGAAGGGGTAGCCGCCCAGCAATATTTTGAAGGCAACCCAGAAGAAAAGAGCCTGACAATGGCGGACCTGTATGAAGTCAGCAACGGACTAAATCCAGCGGAGATCTTGGACGGGCTTCATGATGAGCAGATCCTCATGGAAGCTCAAGCGCCGTCTACGGATGGAATCACCTGGGTATTCAAAGAAAATTATCACAAACGTTCAAATTAAACTACGTACTACCATGTCAAAAACAGCAAATTTACAGAAGAAAATCGCCCTCCTCCGCCTGGAGCTGAGAATGTTACAACTCGTAAACAATCAATTAATGGCGGAGGTTGTCGATGGGAACAGAATTATCAGCTTGCTCGAGTCAGACGTGAGTCGCCTGCAGGATCGGATCTGTTGCCATGGTCACGATGATACCCAGCAAGAAATGGATGAGCATTTTGTCCGGAATTACGCTGAAGGCATGAAGAAGGATCCGGAGGAGGTACAGGCGGAGGTTTAGCATTATAAGGGGGCTGAATTTCGACGCCCCCCTTCACCTTTCCAAAGGAAATTATATTACAAAATTTAGAGTCATAGAAATCACTTTTTAGATTAGACTAAATTTTCGTAATACTATAATATTTTAGTAACAACATCGCAGACATTACAACGCATTTTATCCATATGTATATTTAAATTGAAATTATTTTTCTGACTTATTTGCATTTGTGTAGATTTTTTGTCTATTTAGTGTCGGAATTCATACTATACACATAAAGTCATGGCCAAATTCGGCAAAAAAATCCTGAATGAGATTTGTAGACTCTTATCTGAAGATAGCTACACCCTTACGGAGGTTGCCTTGAAGGTTGGCATACACCGCAGTACGCTATATGACTGGCTGAAAAACCCCGACGTTTCCGACGCTATAAAAAAGGCGAGAAATGACTTTCTTGACTCTATGGCTATTGAGGCTAAACGCTCGCTAATGCAGCAGGTAAAAGGGTATTCCTACGACGAGATCAAGACGGTTTACGGAAAGAATGGTAATGACGGCAAGCCTGTCATCAAGGAGCAAACCAGGACAAAAAAGCACGTTCCAGCCAACGTCACCGCAATCATCTTCACCCTGGTAAACCGAGATCCTGAAAACTGGAAAAACAGGCAGGAATTAAACGGAAAAATTGATCTGGAGCAGAAACTCAACGGACTGTCCGATAGCCAGCTAAACAGTGTTATCGAGCAAGTTTTAAACTCACAATCAAATGGAAACGAATAGCCCATATTTCCGGGAATTACTGCCGGGTACTGACGAGCACCGCGACTTTATCCAGCGTGCAATCGTCGAACAGGAAACCATGAAGCTGGAAGCCCTTCGGGGGAAACTGGGCAGGCCCATCCAGGTTATTTCCAACTGGGTGATGTACGGCCTGATAAACGCGGACAACCCGGACATCAATGCTGTAGTCATATACGAGCCGGATCAGGTCACAGCGTATGAAACTTTTGAACGATCACGTCAAGAAGCGGAGGCATGAGCGAGAAGAGACCATACACCGCCGCAACCCTTCGCGAATTGAAAATGGCCGCTCTGCTCAACAACGACAGCCTGGCGTTGAGCCAGATCCGGAGGTATGAGACCGAGATTAAACTCTATTTCAAACTAGCAAGCGAGGATTGCATACGCGACGCCTCAGGCAGGCCAGTCCACCCGGAAGAAAGCGTCTTCCTGCTTGTTGAGGGTTTTCGCTCAGCTGACGGGCAAATCATCCAGCCACTACCCAGAGGCCTTTGGCGGCAGATTGAGCGCGCTTCAGGGACCGTTCTCGTGCAGGAGGTGAACAGCGTAGAGGAGTTTGAGAAACCGAAGCTCGACGCCCCGGTGAAGGTTTCGGGAGAATATAAGGAAATGAACGGCGTGAGGTTCCTGCAATGCGGCCCCAACCTCTGCTTTGTCTCCGCGGATAGTCTAAGCCAGGAACAGCTCGAAGAATACCTGGCCATTACTGGCCAAGTCGCCCAGGAAGAGGAATAATTTTCAACTTTTAAACACACTATAAAATGACACCTTCATTTCGACCTGTATAACATCGGGCTTGTATTGAACTCAGTTTCAGAATAAAGCCGATTTTCATTCGTAAACAATCAATTCTAATGGCAAACCAAGAAAAGTATACCTACCAGGAGTTGCAGGCGTACAAAAAAGTAAAACGGATTATGGATCAAGACGTCGAAGATCCGGCACCGACACGCGGAAACCCCGGAGCGCCGGAGCTGACGGATATTTCCTCTGCTACGGAGGACTACATCAAAGCCAAAAAGGCCGGCGAGCCCGTAAATGGGTTGGGAGGCAAAGCAATATTTGCGTGATATTTTAAACCAAAACTGTACATACTAATGTCTAAAATACAAGCTTTCGGACGCAACGGACTGACCGAATTGAAACAATCGATCAAAGAATTCATTCACCAGGCTGTTTTCTCCCAACAGAATTGGGGGAAAACCCACGTAACAGGTGGCGCTGAGGTTGTACTCGACCGGGCAAGGCTTCCTGTTAACGCCTTCGATTTTGAAGCAATCAAATGCTCGGTGGAAGACGAGGCCGTTACAATCGGGGAGGCCGAACTAATGGCCCGTATTGTGAGGTTCTACATCCCCTTTACCGGAGAAACGCGGGAGATCAACACGTTTGAGTACCGCCCAACTATTGCCAAAAAGTCGGACCCTTCTTTTGAAATTGAAATAAAACATCAGGCATATCTGGGCAGTCACCTTGTTTTCCAGTACGTTAGCCAGGATATCGAGAATCCGGCCGATGTGCGCAAACAGTTCAAAGGTGATCTGGCGGCATTTAAAGCACAGCTGGAACTGCTTTACCATGAGGTGGAAAACTTTAATGACGAAATCGGGTTTTACCTTAAAAGCGAGATCGCCAAAAAAGAAGAAATGGAAAACAACATTAAAGCATACTCTGCACTGCTCGGGTATCCGGCAGTGAATCGCTTCTAAACTACTTTTAAGCCGGACACCTCGGAAACGTGGTGCCCGGCTTTAAGCATACTATATGAAACGTTCCGAGCAGAAGGCGAGACTGGATTTGGCGGAACAAAAACCACAAAGAGATGTCGCAAGAAAAACTATTCATGGCCGAGCTTTTAAGATCAGGCGGAATCTCGATAGATCTGTGGAAGTTGGGATCAAAAAAATGGAACCTCATCACCCGGGAGGACTGGAACCGTATAGCTGACGATATCCTGAAGATGAAGAAGGGCGACAATCGGGCTGAATTTGGTAATAAAGCCGCTGTTTTATTGTGTAGGACATCGCTGAACTAATATGAAAAGATCTGAACAGTGGGCGCGGCAGCTTTTAAGATCAGAGCGCTACGCCCGGCGGGTAGAGAGGCTTTTTCAGGCGGCTATTAAAGAGGCTATCCGTATGGGATATTCAGTTAAATTCGATCCGGATAAGCCATTCGAATTCCAGAACTTCCCAGGCCTTAACGAACGGGTAAAGCGGCTTTTCTATAGGTTGGCAAAAGACCTGCACACTATTGTAATCACCGGCATTGAACGCGAATGGCAGCACGCTAACG